>CANRAN010000001.1 GCA_947628595.1 uncultured Clostridia bacterium
ATGATACGTAGGAAGATGTCGGCTTTATTTCCTCCTTTTCGGAGACTTCACTCGCCCGAGATTCTGTGTGACCGTTCCGAGAGGATTCATCCGCAGAATTCTCTTCTTCACCGTTTGCACACGATGACATCATAAGCAGCGAGGTCACCGTTATTATAATAAGAGCAGTCCTAAACTTCATTCCGCTACTACCCCCGAATATCATTTTAAGTTAATGACGTAGGATTACTTATCCCTTCCGCAGCATTTTTTATACTTTTTGCCGCTTCCGCAAGGGCAGGGATCATTTCTGCCGATTTTCTTTACACCCCTGACAGTCTTATTAACCGAGCCTGCTGTTGAATCCATGTTGGTGGAGGTGGGCTTTGCAACCTGCTCCCTTTCAATAAATTTTCCCGCAGCCTTTTTGATATCCTCCTCGGTTATTTCCATGTCCTCAGACACTGAATTTTTATTTTCACCTATTTTAATGGTTTCCAAGGTTATCTCCGGAACGGGTGCCGTATCAGCCTCATCGCCGCCTTCCGAACTAAGTGCCTGCTTAGCCTTCAAAGCTGCAATAGCTGCTGCCTGTGCCCTTCCCGTTGCCCCGCGCATTGAAGCCATCTTACGCATTCTTTCCTGTTCCTCGAGTCTTTGGGCAACTCTCTTAGGAACAACAAGTAGTATCTTTACTGTATCCTCACGTATGCATTTAATCATATCATCAAACATATCGAAACCTTCAATCCTGTACTCAACCACAGGATCATGCTGTCCGTAGGAACGAAGTCGTATTCCTCTCTTCAGCTCATCCATGGCATCAATATGATCCATCCAATACTTATCAACATTTTTGAGAAGATATACTCTTTCAAGTTCACGCATTGTTTCCTCGGGAATAAGCTTCTCATTTTCCTCATAGATCTTTGTCGCCATATCCGAAAGCTCGCCCACAAGGTACTCCTTTTCAAGCTTTTCGAGTTCATCCGTGTCATATACAAAGGTATCTTCATCCTCGTCATCAAGTATCCAGCCCTTAAGCGCCTCCCTAAGACCTTCAAGGTTCCAGTTATCCTTGTCATCATGCGGCAGATACTCATTCACAAGTGATTCCATTGTTTCGGTAACCATTTTCATAATGGTATCTCTGAGGTTTTCTCCGTCAAGTACCTGATCCCTCTGCGAATAGATAATCTCACGCTGACGGTTCATAACATCATCATATTCAAGGACGCTCTTTCTTATATTAAAGTTTCTTCCCTCAACCTTGGACTGTGCACTCTCAATAACGCTTGTAAGCAGCTTACTCTCAAGCGGCTCGTCTTCCTCTCCGGGCATCCTGTCCATTATATTCTTTATTCTGTCGCCCGCAAACAGTCTGAGTATATCATCCTCTGCCGAGAGATAGAAACGGCTTGCTCCGGGATCTCCCTGACGACCCGAACGTCCTCTAAGCTGGTTATCTATTCGTCTTGATTCATGTCTGGTTGTACCCATTATGAACAATCCGCCGGCTTCACGAACCTTCTCAGCCTCAACTTCTATTTCTTTCTTATATTTTTCAATAAGCTCCCTATAAACCTGACGGGCCTTCAGAATTTCCTCATCATCGGTTTCGGCATATCCGGTTGCCTCATTAATCATTTCCTCGCTGAAATTCTGTCTGCGCATTTCATCCTTTGCAAGAAATTCCTCATTACCGCCAAGCTTTATATCGGTACCACGACCTGCCATATTTGTAGCTATCGTAACGGCACCCAGCTTACCTGCCTGTGCAACTATCTCTGCCTCTTTTTCATGGAATTTAGCATTCAGGACATTGTGCTTTATCCCTCTCTTTTTCAGAAGCTTACTCAGCTCCTCCGATTTATCAATCGAAATCGTACCTACAAGCACAGGCTGTCCGTTTTTATGTGCCTCCTCTATATCATTGATAAGGCACTGATATTTACCCTTCTCTGTTCTGAATATAACGTCGGGAAGGTCAATTCTCTGTATTGGCTTATTTGTCGGTATTTCAATGACATCAAGCCTGTATATTTCCGAAAACTCTGTTTCCTCCGTCATTGCCGTACCTGTCATACCGGAAAGTTTCTTATAAAGACGGAAGAAATTCTGGAATGTTATTGTTGCAAGCGTTTTGCTTTCTCTTTCTACCTTAACACCTTCCTTAGCTTCTATCGCCTGATGCAAACCCTCGTTATAACGTCTGCCATACATAAGACGGCCTGTAAATTCATCAACGATTATAACCTCGCCCTTATCATTTACTATATAGTCCTTATCCCTATGCATAACACCGTGTGCCTTGATCGCCTGATTTACGTGGTGCTGTATGGTAAGATTTTCGGGATCGGTAAAATTCTCTATATCAAAAAAGCTCTCTGCTTTCTTTACGCCTGCGGGTGTAAGTGTAGCAGTCTTTGCTTTTTCATCTACAATGTAGTCTATACCCTCCTTAATATATTCTTCGTCATTATCCTGCTTTGAATCGGTTTCCGCTATAACCTTTGCCTTAAGTGTCTTTGCAAGGTCATTCGCCTTATTATAAAGCTCTGTGGACTTATCCCCCTGTCCGGAAATAATAAGCGGTGTTCTTGCCTCATCTATAAGAATTGAGTCAACCTCATCTACAATGGCAAAGCTATGACCTCTCTGCACCTTATTCTCCTTATATACAACCATGTTATCACGCAGATAGTCAAAACCGAGTTCGTTATTCGTTGCGTATGTAATATCTGCATTATACGCTTCTTTTCTGTCGGCATTTGAGGTATCATGCTGAAGCACTCCAACTGTAAGACCGAGAAAACGGTAAAGCTTTCCCATCCACTCGGCATCACGCTTCGCAAGATATTCATTTACCGTAACAACGTGTACTCCCTGACCTGCAAGTGCATTAAGGTATGCCGGCAGTGTTGCAACGAGGGTCTTACCTTCACCTGTTTTCATTTCGCTTATTCTTCCCCTGTGAAGGATAATACCGCCTATTACCTGTACACGGAAATGCTTCATCCCGAGCACACGCCATGATGCCTCACGGCAAACAGCAAATGCCTCCGGAAGTATTGAATCGAGTATTTCGTCCCTTTTTTTATCCGTCAGATCCTCGACCTTGAACATTTCCTGAAATCTTTTCGTTTCTCCCCTAAGCTGATCATCTGTATATTCCTGATATTTTTTCTCCAGATCAAACACCTTATCAACCAGAGGATTTATTCTTTTCAGTTCTCTCCTGCTGTTACTTCCGTTAAACCATGCCTTTATTCCCATTGGTACTCACCTCATAAATTCTTTGTTTAAATACGAAACCACCGTACATTCTATTAGTATAACACATATCATATAGATTTTACAATGCTTTTTTATCCAAATACACCTGTATCGCAGTAAAATATTTATAATGAATGTCATTTTTTTAGCGGTATAAAAATATTCTCCTTCACACTTTTTAGCAATCTGCCCTCTGTAATATTTCTTTTTCCGCATTTAAGACAACTTTTTACTTTCGCATAACTTTCAACATATGATATGCCGCTGTTTTCAAGACGGATTATAGCCTTTCTTCTTTCCCTTTTTATTTCCTCCGCCTCGACATTCATTAAAGTTTCAACCTGTTCTTCAAGGTTTCCCTGCTCCATTCCGTCTACTATCCTTTTGGCAATGACAGGCTTTGAGATATATTTATCAATATCCGTCAGTGTTGCTTCAAATTTCCCACATTCCGCACACCTTGAAACAGTCATAACCTCATTTGCCACCCCGAAATTTTTCCTCATAAATTCAATTTCGGGTTTTATGCCCTTCTGATGAAAAAAATCAAGCTGAGCCGACATCGCTATAAGTGCGGAAAATGTGTTCGCTGTCCAAAAGCACTTTTCAACATCCGGAATTATTTTTGTATCAATCCGAAAGTCAGCAAATTGTCCCTTTGCATCAAAGGTTTTCTTAAATGCTGTCGAATCTCCCTCATTTTTCCATTTTTCAATACACTCTCCGACAGTATCGGCATACCCTGTCAAGCCTGTATTACTGAGAAGTTTTTTTATGGCACTGAGTGTCATAAGATAATAATCCATTCCCATTCCTCCACATTTCAGAGTATAAAAATACATATTAATTATAAACTAAAGCAGCAAAATATACAATGGTTTTTTACAAGATTTTTTGTAAAATCGCTCTGTCACTCCATGAATTTTACAGTTTCTAAAAGACATTAGTCACATCATGCATTAAGACTATCATATATTAACGTATAGTTGTTTTATTTTATAAATAATTATCAATAAATCTTATCCGGCGTATATGTTATCCTCTGTAATAAAAGAAATTTTTAAAAAACTATTGTGCCGTCATTGACAAAAACCAAACAATAACATATACTTTAAGGTAGTACGAAAGACGAATAGATGTTGTTTCATTAAATCAAATTTGCAGCATATTGTTACCTGTTACACCAAAATCCGCATATATTATCGGTGTAAAATAGATTTAATATTAAAAGCTTGGTAAGACTTTAGGATAAAAGGCAAAAAATTATTAAAAGGAAGGCTGAATAAAATGACAGTAGTCGATATCAGAAGTATTTTTTCACAGAGAAACATTGAGCTGTTTGAAGTAAACTCCTCATACATATATTACGCAGAGGAGAAAAACGAGGACGGGCACAATAATCTCTTTATTTTAGAATATAATCGCTCTACAAGAAAAGAAAGACTTGTAACTAACTATACCCTTGAGGATCCGACCTTTGTAGAACATCTTTTTGCATTTGAAAATACATTGGTGCTTATACTTGAAAACGGCAGCAACAGTATGTGGATGATAGAAATTGATAAAAATAACGGAATGGAGCTTAACAGAAGAAAGGTCGTATGCACGGGGACATTTAGGAGCTGCACCGCACTCGACAGCGAGCATATACTCATATATATGGGCCCCGATGAGGCGAATGCGGAAATGTTCAAACGTTACAGTGAGGTAACCGGCTGTGAATGCCTTTGCTATATGTACAACCTGAAAACAAACATAAAGCATTTTATAAAAAACCCCCTTATTGCAAAACTCGGTACAGATAACATAAAACAAATGAATGTTCATGACGAAAAATACCTTATTCTCCTTGACCCGTTTGCAGATGAGGATATCAAAAAAGGCTACTACGAGGAGCAAAGATGGATAAATGCCGATATAAGGGACAATATCTGGCTTTGCAGACTTGAGGAATTTGAAATGCAGCTTGAGGCAGGTGCCGAAAATATTACTAAGAAATGTATAGCAAGTGCGGATATAAAGGCACTCGCAAGGTATATGGGTATAGACGGCGACAAGATGTTTTTCAGGGCAAAGGAATTTAGAACCGGCATAGAAAAAATATGCAGCTATGACGTCTTTACCAATTCTCTCAGTGTTGAAGCGGAGCTTGATATTCCGGACAGCGATACCATATACATAATTGAGGAAAAGCCGTTTTCGGTTTTTTCGGTAAAATCCGGTGACGGACATACCTCTGTAAAGGGAATTATAAACAGTAGTGCCGAACTTACATATGAAAATAATCTCGGAAGCTTCATGACCTGCATTGAAAATCGGTATGTTGTAACCCGCAAAATGACCGTTGACGACAAAACAAAAACCGAAAAGCAGATATGCAGCATATATGATTCAGAACTTGATAAAAGCGAAAGCTACGAATGTAATTGCTGCCTCAAGGGTAACACGCTGGTCCTGTATTGATTTTATGCTTAAATATTTATAAATTTGCAGCAGAGAATATGTTACATATTGATATATGTTATGAATTAATGCTTATTTACGCAAAAAAATACTTGCAAATCGGGTATATTTATGGTAGAATGTTAGAGGTAATTCTTGTAGGCTTAGTAAAAGAGTGGGGGCGACCCACTCTTTTACTGTTAGTAGGCGGCTTCATATATGTGTCATTTTTTATCAGATCAAGTAGGTTTTTAAAGTAATGCTGTGTTCTGAGGAATGACAGGACGGAGGGTAAGTATGTCTAATAAAAAAAGTGGAAATACCGCTGCGGAGGTTAAGGCAATTGTGGAACCAATAGTGGAAAATATGGGTCTGACACTATGGAATGTCTGCTTTGTCAAGGAGGGTTCCGAATACTATCTCAGAATCTTCATCGACAAGGATGAAGGTGTTACCATTGATGATTGTGAAAATGTAACAAGAGCCATAGATGAGCCGCTTGACAGGCTTGACCCCATAGAACAAAACTATATTCTTGAGGTTTCCTCCCCCGGAGTTGAGAGAGAACTTATTCTCGATTGGCATTTTGACAGATACCTCGGTGCTCCTGTTATGGTTAAGCTTATAAGACCCGATGAAAACGGCGTCAGAGAATATAATGGTACACTTATCTCGCATGATAAGGACACGGCTGTCCTGATGCTTGAAAACGGCAAAGAGACGGTAATAAAAAAGAAAGCCGCAGTATATATTAAACTGGATGATTTTAACATTAACTAACGGAGGAAAGAAAAATGAAAAAAAACAAGGAACCGGAAGAAAACCTTTTTGAAGCACTTAAGCTTATAGAAAAGGAAAAGGGTATTCCGGCAGATTTTATGATTACTCAGATAAAAAAGGCTATCATTACAGCCTGTAAAAACTCATACGGTGGAAATGATGATGTAACAGTGGTTTTTAACAGTACAACCGGAAAACTCGAAGCAAGGCTCAATAAAACTGTTGTTGAAGAAGTAAGTGATGTAAACAGGGAAATTGCCCTTGAGGAGGCAAGAAAGCTGAGTTCGCTTGCAAATATAGGCGATAAGGTAGGAATACCGCTTGATCCGAGAAACTTCGGAAGAATTGCTGTTTCAACAGCAAGGAACATGATACGTCAGGGAATCCGTGACGGAGAAAAGGAGCAAGCACTTTCCGAGTATCAGAGCAAATTGCAGGATATCGTTACCGCAACCGTAGAACAGGTTGACCCGATAACAGGGAATGCAACCCTTAAGGTGGGAAAATCAATAGCCATACTCCCCAAAAGTGAGCAAATACCGGGTGAAATTCTCCATGTCGGGGATATGATAAAAATATATGTGGTAAATATAAAGTCGGGTGACAGGGGACCGAAAGCAATTATTTCAAGGACTAACCCCGACTTTGTCAAGAGGCTCTTTGAGGAACAGGTTCCCGAAATATTCGATGGGGTTGTGCAGATAAAATTCGTTTCAAGGGAAGCCGGATCAAGAACAAAAATTTCCGTTGTCAGCAATGACCCGGAGGTTGATGCAGTCGGTGCCTGCATAGGACCCAAGGGACAAAGAGTTGGAACTATCGTAAATCAGCTTTGCGGAGAGAAAATTGATATTATAGAGTACAGTGAGGATCCTGTTGAATATATCAAAAAGGCACTCTCCCCTGCCAATGTTCTTGATGTTGTTGTTGACCCGAGCGGAGAAAAAATTTGTAGAGCAACCGTTCCGGATAATCAGCTTTCCCTTGCAATAGGAAATAAAGGACAAAATGTTCGTCTTGCCGCAAAGCTTACAGGCTGGAAGATAGATATTCGTCCCGAAAGCGGCTTTTTCGGAGAGGACGAAGATGAGGATAAGGACAGTAAAGACGAATATATCGGTGACGGACTTGATACTGATGAGGACATAGTTGAAGAAACTAATGCCGATACAGCAGAGGAAGCAGAAAATAACATTGATATCATCAATGAAAATGCAGGGGAAAGGATAACCGAGTGATACAGACTTCCGCACAATTTTCTGCTTAATAATTTTTCGCTTTTATGAAAGGATATATTTAAATTGCGTCAAAAAAAAATACCAATGAGAAAATGTACAGGCTGCGGAGAAATGAAAGAGAAAAAGCAGCTTATAAGAATAGTCAGATCACCTGATTCCGATGAAACCGAATGCAGGATATCAGTTGATCTTACGGGAAAGAAACCCGGACGTGGGGCATATATCTGCAATAACCCCGAATGTCTGGCTAAAGCTAAAAAGGCACGAAGGCTTGAAAAAGCGTTTTCCTGCAAAATTCCCGATGAGGTATATGAAAAGCTCCTGCAGGAGCTTCAACCACCTACTAAATGATTATTGAAATTTTGGATTTGTCCGGAAAGAGTGATTGAACTAATGAATAACAAATTGCTGTCATTGTTGGGAATAGCAAGACGAGCGGGACGAGTATCTCTCGGCTTTGATTCTGCCGTTGACTCTATGCGTGACGGGAAATGCAGGCTCCTTTTGCTTGCCTGTGATTTGTCCGAGCGTACAAAACGGTCAATTACAAAAGCGGCTGATGAAAGCCGGACACGGACAATTCCTTTGGATATACCAATGGAGGAGCTTGGAGCCTCAGTCGGGAAACTTACCGGAATAGTTGCGGTAAACGATCGGGGCTTTGCTGATAAGATGATAACGCTTTGTAATGAATAAACAGACAGGAGGAATGATTGTATGATAAAATATAAGCTCAGTGAGGTAGCAAAAAACCTTAATGTTCCAAGCAAGGAACTCTCCGAGGTACTCAGAACATACCTCAACTCCAATAAAAAATCAGGTGCAATACTTACAGAGGAAGAACTCAATATTATAGTTGAGTATTTCACTCAAAAGACAATGATGAGTAATCTTAATGATTATTATCAGAGCGCAAATGAACCAAAAATTGATGCGAGCAAAAAGAAAGAGGATACCGAAAAGCCTAAAAATGTAAAGGCTGAGAAGTCTGATAAACAGGATAAAAATAATAACCGAAAAAAAGACAATAAATCCGGAAACAACAAGGCTCAGAAAGCCGAGAAAAATCCCGTAGCAGATAAAAGCGAGAAAACTGAAAATAAAGTGTCGGATAAGAATAATCAGAGAGAAAACGACAAAAACTCTCCGAAGCAGGCAGTTAATGAAAAATCCTCTAATAAAAAGCAGAAGAAAAATAAAGCACCGGCGGCAGCTCGCCCGAAACAAGAAACACATATTCTCTCCGGTAAAAAGTTTGACAAGAGTGAAGCCGTGACTGAAGATAACAGCAAGGTAAACGAAAACAGAGGAAGGATTATTAATACAAGGGCTTCTCATGTAAATATTGATAAGTATAATGAAAAGTACGACAGGCTCGCAAGCGAAAAAATGCATAGGGAGCCTACTGTACAAAAACAGAAGATAAATCAACGCTCACAACAGAAGGGCAAGCCACGTAATTCACGAAAGGAAACTGAACAGGAACGCCTAAACAGAATTGCAAATGACCGTAAGAATAAGCCAATCACAGTACAGATACCTGATGAAATTACAGTCGGTGAACTTGCACTCAGGTTGAAGGTCACTGCGTCCGAGCTTATCAAAAAACTAATGATGCTTGGAGTTATGGCAAGTATGAGTGATGTCATAGATTTCGATACCGCCTCTCTTGCCGCTATGGAATTCCATGCAAAGATAGAAAAGGAAGTTATTGAAACAATCGAGGAAAAAATTATTGATAACAGTGAGGATGATGACGATAATCTTGTGGAGCGTGCGCCTGTGGTTGTCGTTATGGGCCATGTTGACCATGGAAAAACATCCTTGCTCGATGCAATACGTCATGCACACGTTACAGATACAGAGGCAGGCGGCATTACACAGCACATAGGAGCATATCGTGTTAAGATCAACGGTAGAAATATCACCTTCCTCGACACACCCGGACATGAGGCATTTACAACCATGAGAGCAAGAGGTGCCCAAGTTACAGACATTGCAATACTCGTTGTTGCAGCAGATGACGGTATCATGCCACAGACAATAGAGGCTATTCACCATGCAAAGGCGGCAGGAGTTTCAATTATCGTTGCAGTCAATAAGATTGATAAACCGGGCGCAGATATAGAACGTGTCAAATCACAGCTTACCGAGCACGAGCTTGTTCCTGAGGAATGGGGCGGCGATGTTCCTGTCATTCCTGTTTCGGCACACACAAAGGAGGGTATTGATGACCTTCTTGAAATGGTTTTACTCGTTGCCGATATGAAGGAGCTTAGGGCTAACCCCGACAGGGCTGCCAAAGGTACCGTTATAGAGGCAAGACTTGATAAGGGCAGGGGTCCTATTGCAACAGTGCTTGTGCAAAACGGAACACTGAATATAGGCGATATCATTGTGGCGGGAACAACTGTCGGACGTGTCAGAGCGATGTCAGATGATAAGGGTGTTAAGGTTAAATCAGCAGGTCCGTCTGTTCCGGTTGAAATAACAGGTCTTAACGATGTACCTACCGGTGGAGATATATTCAATGCAGTTTTAGATGAACGACTTGCAAGGGAACTTGTTGAGCAACGTCGTGATGCCGCAAAAGAGGAACGCTTCAATTCGGTAACTAAGGTTACTCTTGACAACCTGTTCGACCAAATGAAAATGGGCGAAATGAAGGAACTTAAGATTATAGTCAAAGCTGATGTTCAAGGTTCAGTTGAGGCTGTAAGACAATCCCTTGAGAAACTTACCAATGATGAGGTTCGTGTAAACGTCATATACAGTGCAGTAGGCGCAATTAAGGAGTCCGACGTTATGCTTGCTACTGCATCAAATGCTATTATAGTCGGCTTCAATGTACGACCGGATCCTGTCGCTGAGGATGATGCAAAACGTAACGGTGTAGATATGCGTCTGTACAGAGTAATTTATGACTGTATCGAAGAAATTGAAGCTGCCATGAAAGGTATGCTTGCGCCTAAATTTAAGGAAAATATCCTTGGAAAGGTTGAAGTAAGGCAGACATACAAAATCACCAATGTCGGACTCGTTTCAGGTTCTTATGTACTTTCCGGTAAAGTTGTGCGTGGCGCTCAGTGCCGTGTAGTACGTGACGGAATTGTTATTGCGGACGATGTGGTTGCTTCTTTGCAGAGATTCAAGGACAGCGTCAAGGAAGTGACC
This sequence comes from uncultured Clostridia bacterium, assembly GCA_947628595.1. GTDB lineage: Bacteria > Bacillota > Clostridia > Oscillospirales > Acutalibacteraceae > UBA1213. Next base: position 10,890 of record CANRAN010000001.1, read on the forward strand.
CAGGGATTTGAGTGTGGTATAACGCTTGAAAAGTACAGTGATATTAAAGAAGGGGATATTTTCGAGATTTACGAAATGGAAGAAATAAAGCAATAAATTCAACAAGGCTGCCTTATTAAGTATGTTAATACTTAATAAGGCGCCAGTTTTTTCATATATACCAAACCCCATGAATAATAAAAATCAGAGCTGCCGACAGTTCAAACTGAAAGCAGCTCTGATTTTTATTATATAACCGATAATCAGTCAATTACATCATTTAAAAAAACCACACCGGTTTTATCCTTAACAGCATCGTCTCCAACCTTTACAGTACCGAAATCGGCATCTTCCACAAGCGTTGTACTGACATTTGTGCTTATTTTTCTGCGTAGATCATCTGCATTATTAAGTATTACAGATCCACTTAAAGAATATCCGTCAACCATCTTTATATCATAATTCAGATAATAAAAACACTGCGATGGGTCATCAACAACATCAGGCGCAATCTTTTGCTTTTTACACGAGAAAACGATACTTTCGACTCCCTCAATCTCAATAGCATTAGATTCATTCAGATTTCCGGCATCATCTCTATCCTGAGATTTATATGTGGCATTGGTTTCATCTTTCTCCATCGTTATGTAGGAAACCCCGGTTTTATTCGCCATACCACTCACAAGCTGATTAAAAGCAGTTTCATTAAATATATGTGATGTAGTCGGAGTAGCGGTAGTAGGTGTAGATGAGTCTATAAAGTACAGATTTTTGCAGTTTCTTGCACCTGTAACAATATAGTTCTCAATCATGCCTGCCTTTTGCTGCTGCGAAATAAGAGCGGAAGAAGTGGAATAGTTATTAAGTGCCGAAACAAATATACCCACACCCATACCGGATGTTATAGCCAGTATAGCAACTGTAACTACAAGTTCAACAAGCGTAAGACCTTTTTTACTTCTGATTTTCTTCATCTCAAACCCAACCTCCATTTTATATATAAGGTACAAAGCTTTCGCAGATTATCTCTCCACTTGCTGTTTCAAACCTTGTCATTATCCTCATTCCCGAAATATCGTGATTAGCAGTACCACCCGTGCCCGACGTAACAAGCGAAGTCGTTTCGGGAATTAATGTATATTGGTATGATTGACCGTCCACAAAAGCAGCTTCATAATTGCCACTGCCATTAACAGTAGGAGGCACAAAAACAACTCCACTCAGTCGCTCATTGATAGCCGAAACGACTGCCACAGCACTTTCATCACTGGAGGGGCTGATACCATGTGCCTGAATATCTTTAATATTGTCTATAAGATCTTTTGCCTGACTCTCATCTTCAATTTTCAGACATCTGAAAGTGCCGAATATAATCTCATTTACCGAAGCATCCAGCAGGTCCTCCCTATTCCCGTCTGCATTGTACACTGTGGTAGTATATCCGTTTACCATTCCGCTAAGAGTAGAAGCAAATACGATAACTATAATGGCAACACCGACAAGCACTTCAACAAGGGACATACCTTTTTTTGACCTCAGCTTATTCTTTATTAATAATCTTTTTTTCATTTTCAGGAACCCTCCGTCTATCGTATTTAGTACATAAGTATATTCATATCCACACCGCCGAGTATATTACTAACATATATACGCTTTTATTATACTATATCTCCAAGAAAATTCAATGATTTTTCAGAGGATAAATTTAACAAAATTTCCGAATACTATTTAGTAATATTAATAGTATGAACAGGCAAACGGTACACTGACGTTTATCCGCCAATGTACCGGAAACCTCATCGTGTCTGTAATTTTAAAAGCAGCCAAAACATATTTACATTACTACTTAGGTTGCTTCATCAATAACACCATATATACCAAACATCGGAAGGATCATGGATACAACAACCGTACCAACAACTACACCAATTACAACTGTCATAATAGGTGTCATTGCATCGGTAAGTTTCTGAGTTGAATCATCGCTCTGCTCCTCAAACAGCTCTGCCATCTTGTATAGCGAGTCACCGAGCATACCCGACTCCTCACCTACACGCACCATTGACACAAGTATCGGATCAAACACAGGATGCTTGGACATGGCCTCGTTTATTGTTATACCAATCTGAACATCATCAATAACCGCCTGAATCTGCTCCCTTACATAAACATTTGTAACTGCATCATGTGCAAGTCCCATCGCCTTATGAATAGGAATACCGGCATCTGTGAGCGTTGACATAATACGGCTGAAACGAGCAAGCGAGCTTTGACGGATAATAGGACCTATAAGAGGAATTCTTAGGGCAATCTTCGCTACGAACATCTGAAAATCAGCATTATTCTTTTTGAGTGTTATAAAAGCAAAAGCAATTACCGCAACAATAATTAAAATCAGCCACCAATATCCTATGAGGACATCCGAGAATGCCATTACCGCAAGGGTAAGTCCGGGAAGCTCCGCTCCGAACGATCCATAAGTATCCTTAAATGTCGGAAGAACGAAACCGCAGAGGATTATAATAAGTGCAATAACAAGTACGATAAGAAAGATAGGATATGTAAATGCACTCCTAAGCTTTCCTGAAAGAGCCATATCCTTCTTACAGATAAGCGCACACTGTTGAAATGCCGAGTCAAGACGACCATTCGCTTCACCGGCTTCTATAATACTGATATATACACCGGGAAAACCTGCAAAGTTTCTCATAGACTGAGAAAGTGTAAAACCGTTATACAGATTCTCATTGATTTCACGAAGTATCTTTTTTATTGCCTGATCCTTCTCGGAGTCAATCATAATCTGCATTGCAAGTGACAGGTTGATACCTGCTTTCATCATCATACCAAGCTGGTTGAACAGCATCAGCAAAGCTTTCTTCTTCAGCTTTTTGTTATGAACATCTCCGCTTAAATCCATTTGCCAGATACTTGTAGGGGCATCTGAGCCGGCGGCCTCCTTTATATCCTGAACAATAAGTCCTTTCTCGCGAAGCATCGACACTGCCTGACTTTGTGAATCGGCCTCAATCGCACCCTCTTTTTTCTGATTTCTGACGTTCATCGCCACGTATTTATATTTCAAGACGGCTCACCTCTTATCTTCTGGCATCAGTATCGCCTATATCAAAGTTCCATGCCTTTGCAACCTGCTCGGTAATGAGACCCTGTGCAAGGAGGTTGTCTATACTCTTGCTCATCGTTATCATACCATATTGCTGACCGAGCTGTATAGACTGCTGTATATTTGCTACCTTATTTTCACGAATAAGGTTACTTATGGCTCCGGTAACAAACATTATTTCAAATGCTGCTATTCGACCTCCGGTTGCTCTCGGCAAAAGTCTCTGAGAAATAACAGCCTTAAGTGAGGTAGAGAGCTGTACTCTTATCTGCTGCTGCTGATCAGGTGGGAAAATATCAACAAGTCGGTCTATCGTCTTTGCCGCACCCTCTGTATGTACCGTTGAAAATACCAAGTGACCTGTTTCAGTTGCTGTCAGCGCTATCTGAATAGATTCACGGTCACGCATCTCTCCGACGAGTATAATATCAGGGTCTTCACGCATGGCAGCTCTCAATGCCATTGGGTACGAACGGCTGTCAAGACCTATTTCTCTCTGATTTATTATGCAACGCTTGGGAGTGTGTAAAAACTCAACAGGATCCTCGATAGTAATTATATGCTTACTCTTATACTTATTTATCTCATTTATAAGAGCTGCAAGTGTTGTTGATTTACCTGAACCTGTAGGTCCGCACATAAGAACAAGTCCTGAATTTAGGTCAAGAGTCTTTCTTATGGAATTAGGAAGATTCAGTGTTGAAAGCTCAGGAACAACGCTGTTGATTACACGGAGTACAAGTGATGTACCATTACGCTGTCTGAAAGCATTTGCTCTGAAACGTCCACATTCGCCAATTTCAACTGCGGCATCCGCCTCTCCTGTCGCAAGGAAAGTTTCAAACCTTGATTGGTTAAGTACCGCTTTGATAATAGCTGTAACCTCGGCTTCCTTGAGAGCCGGGTCATTTGTAAAAAACGCATTACCATGAAGGCGGTATGCCGGATGGTTGCCCGATGCCAGATGTATATCCGAAGCACCCTTTCCGACGGCTTCTTTTACAAGGCTGTAAAAATCCATTATAATCTACCCCATTCTGTGTATAGAATTTGTGTCGAAACACATTTATATTCAGATCTCATCAATCATTTGAGATCGTCATGTCAATATACTCCTCATAGGAGGTAAGACCCTGAAGAACATCTCTTCTTACATTTTCTTTCATTGATATCATACCCTCCTCAATCGCCATATCTCTAAGTTCATCCGTACTGACCCCCTGTGTTATTGCTCTTTTCAGAGTAGTCGTCAGCATCATTACTTCATGGACTGCGACACGCCCTTTATATCCCTTCATATTGCATTTTTCGCAACCGACCGGACGATAAAGGGTTATTTCTTCATCTTCATCAAGTCCCAGACCTATACGCTCGTTAAGGTCAGGACTATATGCTTCCTTGCAGTTTGTACAAAGTCGCCTTGCAAGTTTCTGAGCAATAATTCCAAGAAGCGCCGAGGATACCATGTACGGCTCTATTCCCATATCCACAAGACGTGCAACCGAACTTGGTGCATCATATGTATGGAGGGTTGAGAGAACAAGGTGTCCTGTTATAGCTGCCTGTACAGCTATTCCGGCAGTTTCACCGTCACGGATCTCACCTATCATTATAATGTCAGGGTCCTGACGAAGAATACTTCTCAAAGCAGCTGCAAAGGTCAGACCTGCCTTTTCGTTTGTCTGAACCTGTGTTATTCCCTGTTGAATCATTTCCACAGGGTCTTCAACAGTTATAATGTTAATATCCTCACCCATAACCTCACGCAATGCCGTATAAAGCGTTGTCGATTTACCTGAACCCGTAGCACCTGTTACAAGGATAATTCCTCTGTGGCTCTTTACCAGATGATTAAACTTTTCAAGATTTTCGGGCAGGAAGCCTATATTTTCCTTTTTAAGCTCCATTCCGAGCGAGGTTGTAATACGCATAACTATCTTCTCGCCAAACATACACGGCAGAACAGAAATACGGAAGTCTATATCCTTTCCGCCGACACGGTATTTGATACGACCATCCTGTGGGATACGCTTTTCTGCTATATTCATATTTCCTATGAATTTGATACGTGATGTTACCGAAGGTATAAGCTCAGCCGCAGTTTCCATGTAAATTTGGAGCTTACCGTCAATACGGAATCTTATTCTCAGGCAGCTTTCCATAGGCTCTATGTGAATATCGGATGCCTTTGAAAATATTGCCTCCTCAATCATACTGTTTACAAAACGTATGATAGGCTGGTCATTCGCAGATGCTTCCTGTGCAGCTGCTGCCTCAGCCTCAAGCTCAGCCTTAGACTTTCCGGCCTTTGATTCAAGAAATTCCTTTGCATCATCGACTGCCTTCTTGGCAGCATATAACTCACGGAATTTATTCGCTATCTTTGACCCCTCGGCTATAACGGGTCGGATCTTCATCTTTGTTGTTATTCCAATATCCTGTATTCCGTTATAGTTTGTCGGATCAGCCATAGCGATGGTAAGGTATCGACCGCTCTGCTCTATTGCTATTGCCATGTGCTTCTGTGCTATATCCTCGGGAATAATTCCCGATATTTCTTCGGGGATCTGCACCTCATCGAGATCTATGTATGGAATTGTAAGCTGCTGTTCAAGCGCCCTGCACACCTGCAACTCAGTTACAACACCGTCCTCAATAAGAATATCAGCGAGACGCTTACCGCTTCCGCCCTTCTGCTTTTTGAGTGCTTCATCAAGCTGTTCATCGGTTATAGCTCCGGCATCAATAAGAATTTGTCCGATTCTGAGACGATTCGCTTTCATATTTTCAGCTCCCGATTAAAAATAAAATTAACTAAATAAATCAAAATATAGTCGTACCAAGTAGTTTACAAGATCAAACAAAGCAATATACACCGCCACTGCCGCAACCAGATACGGTCCAAACGCAAGATATGAGCCGAATCCGACTTCTCCGCCTGTTTCCTCGGCGGTTTGATCTGCTTTCTCTTCTCCGGACTGTACTTCTGTATCATCTGTTTTTGATAATTCAGTATCAGCCTCGGAAGACAATGTCTCGTCACCCACATCCGTATCACCGATGTTTGAATCTTTGTCTGTCTTGCCATTTATGATATGAGATACAACTATTATCACTACAAAACATACTGTTGCGGTTATAATTGCAATAAGAAACGCAGTGATCGTACCCGGAAAGCCTGTCAAAATACCCCCGGCAAGGAACAGCTTGACATCTCCAAAGCCCATTCCGTCCCGTTTATATACTATCATGCCTATAAAATCAATAAGCATCATAGATACTGCACCGATACCTGCCCCCGCAAGTGGGGACCACCATGCCGAATGGAATATATTATATCCTCTCACTATGTCATATACGCTTATCAGTACAGCAAGTATCCCTAAAATAATTGTAAACTGATCGGGTATGATCTGATATTTTATATCTGCTATCGCTATAAGCAGACAGTCAAAGAGTATCAAAGCGAGTACACAAAAGTATATGTCATATCCCTTATTGAACTGAAGTCTGCAAAGCACAAGACACACCGATAACAATAAAGAAACAGCTATTCCCGATGGCAGATACTTCACTCTTTTACCGTTAAGCAATTCCTCTGACGGTGTTTCATTATAATCGCACAGCCATTTAGCCGGTATGTGATTAATAATGCAATAACCCAATGCAGTCAAAGCAAATCCGAGCGGTAAACACAATATCACCCATATCATTCCAATAGGTGAAGTCAAGTAACTAAGTGGCTGCATAAAAATCTCTCCGAACTATTATAAATTAAGCAGCCGATGACTCTGTTGTCGTTGCTGTTGTGGCATTAGCCTGATTCTTTGTGATATCAAAGAAGTAAAGCTGAATTTCAAGCGTTGTTACATAAACCTTATCAGCACTGTTAGCATTCTGATTTGAACCCTGTGCTGCCTGTTGATCATCATTAAACCGCTCACTGACAGATATCCTGCTTACAAAATAAGAACCATCGGACTCAGATTCAAAATACTTCAATGTTTCTATCAATTTCTTCTCCGTGGTTGTAAACGAAAAACTGATAGACGTCACATATAGCGGATCTCCCGTAGCCGATACTCTACCCTCACTATCGGGTGCTCTTTCATTAATCGAAAGGCTTGAAAGATCATAATCAAGATCCTTAAGCATATCTCTTATATCGTCTGCCGTTTTATCTGCATTAATAGTCAAAGCAGCACTCTTGGCTTCACATTCAGCCTTCATCTTATTTATACTTTCCTGCACCTCTGAGGCACGTGAAAGATAATCCTTATACATACTTATCTGCGAATCCGCAGAAGCATGATCGGAATTATACTTGTCGATTTTCTGCGAAAACGGTATCTGCACAACAACAAGAAAAACGATACATATCAACACTATTAACAGGATTCCCCATACAAACTTAGGGATTTTCAAAGATTGTTTTTTGTCCATTTTAGTTTACCTCCGTCAGGTTATATCAGGCTGCGCTGCCATCTGAGCTTGCCTCTGAGGCTGCACCGCTGCTTTGGGAGCTTTCCGATGCTTGAGAACTATCAGTTGTTGCTCCGGCATTACCGTCCGTTTCATTTTCCTTTGCCTCGCTTGCAGCCTCTTCAGCCTTTTGTAATGTTTCGTCTGTAACAACAACATTCAGATCAACCCTTACCCTTTGAACAGGATTAGTTCCGCCTCCGGTATTATCAGAAACTGCATTGACGTTTATTGCATCCTCAAGCTTAAAGTACCCTGTATCTATAAGCTCATTTTTGAATTTGATAAAATCATCATATGTATCAAGGTCAATAGACGTACTCACCCTATGTGTTGAACAGTCAATGGTAAAATCGGTGCAAGACACAACCTTATCTCTTACCTGAGAAAGAAACTCCGTAGTTACCTCTGCGGACTTAAGACTCGTATCCGGAAGCATTTCAAGGTTACTTTCAATATTGGCAAGTTCCTCAGTCCATTGCTTCTCATCGTTTATAAGTTGCTTAGCCGGGGCATATTTGCTGTTATTTAATTCAGCATTATCGTTTCTCTCCCGCAACTCAAGTGCTCCCCACCAACCAAGTACGGCAACTATCCATATAGCTGCCGCTACACCTATACCGGCTGTAATCATCTTTCCGAGTTTTTCGGTACTGTCATTAGCTATTGCTGTTAGGATGTTGGTTTCACCCATAAGAAGGTTAGCCTCGGGCTGCGGCATAGTCAGAACACCGTTAAGTGTTATGAACGATGAAGTGTCATAACCCCTTTCTGATGCAGAAGGATCAACCGCAGGCGGAAGTGTTCCTCCGGCAAACAGTCTTGTAACATTTTCTATGGGTGCGGTAAGTCCTATTTGCCGACAATAGTTAGCTATATTAGGGAGCTTTGCCAGTGCATCAACAAGTACAATCTCGTCAATGTCAAGGTGCTTCTGAGACATAACCAATCTCATGTTTCTCAGAACTTCCTGTGCTGCCGTATCAAGCATCATCATCGCCTGTTTACGTGTATTTGCAGACTTACACTTGTTACATACACCAAGACCCTCCTGACGGATAAGCTCAATAGCTCCCAGCTTACTCAAACCGAACTCAAGAGAGAACTGTTCCGCAATATCCTCAAGAACACTGGCATATGATTGCTGGAAAACTGGTGCACCGTTATGAAGAAGCACTATACGTGTTGAAACAAAATCCATGCTTATTACCGCAACAGCTCTTGTTGCCGAGTTGATATCCTCCTTTGCGGTATATAGCATACCTGCTATCGGAGGTACTATTTTTACTACATTTATACCTTCATTTGCAAAGGCGAATTTCAGGTTGGTAAGCAAATCCGTTTTTATTGCAAACAGAGATGCGGAGATTTCATCGTTCTTATTTGCCTTACCATACTGCTGACCGTATTCAAAATTAAGAATAGTATACTTTTCAACTTCCTGATGAAGAACCTGTTCTGCCTCAACTCTTGCAAATGTCGGAAGGAGCTTTTCCTTTGCCGCCGGATGCTTGTATTCCTTACTTATAAGAACATCCTCGTCCTCTATACATATAAAGACATCGCCAAGTACTATACTTGCACTTTCCGCACAACGCTTAACGAAAGCTGCCAGCTCATCACCCTTTTCATAGGGATGATCCTTAAGAGAATCATTCAACTCAAAGATCTGAGGAACCGAAAAAGTTGAAGCCAATGAAGGCCTTTTGTTTTTTACTGCAAAACCGCTGCCCTCGGGTTTATCATATTTCGCCGGGGTAAGAATGAGCAGACCTCTGGTTAATTGCAGTATTGTAGCTGTTGTTTCCATAAATACACCACACTCTTAAAAAATTTTTCTCTGACTATCGGATAATTCCAATTGGAGAGTGCAAACTATAAAACCCATCGGTCGGATTCTGACCTTTGGGTTATTTGTACAATGATCCATACGTTAGAATATCCTTTTTATTAGTTTATCACAAAAAAGACAAAAAGCCAATGATTTTTTTATAAAAAAATGTATTTTATGCATATCGTTGAAATTACTATGCATATTTTTAGCATTATGCACTAAAACTTTATAATTTAATTTATTCATTGTAAATAATGCAAAATTTTTATATAACAGTAATTTGGATTTTTTTATTTTTATCTCGGTTTTTTTGTAACTCTTTAATGAAAGATGAAAAATACGAAAAAGAAATTTATATACCATTTATTGCAGAAAAAACCATAAACCGAACCCGTTATATTCATATTGCACTCAGTGTCGGAAATAAGGAATCAGGGAAAGGTATGCGTATTATCGAGCACACCTTTCCCCTCCCATTATCTGAGTATTAGTATCTGTCCGGGATATATCAGATCAGGGTTTGTCAGCTTATTAAGATTAATCAGATCAACTACTGTCGTTCCGAATCGTTTGGCTATCTTCCAGAGAGAATCACCGCTGCGTACTGTATATTTATCAAGAGCAGACATATAATCCCTGCCTGGTATTCTGAGTATTTGACCAGGCTCAATCGAATTGATATCAGTTATACCGTTATAATCCGCAAGAGCCTCCGGCGTCGTATTGTACATCTTCGCTATATCGAAAAGACTATCCCCTCTCTTAACGATATATATGTCATCTCCCCCATCGTAAGGAAGCTTTATTACACGTCCGACCTCAAGCTTATCGGGATTTTTTATACCATTAAGCTCCGCAAGCCTTTCTACGGTAGTACCCCACATTTTTGCTATATTATAAAGAGTATCTCCATTTTGTACGGTATATTCCGCTTTTTCTACGGGAGCAGGTGCAATTCGCAGTATCTGTCCTACTTTTATATCATTGACATCGGCAATACCGTTATATCTTGCTATGGTATTAACGTCCGTACCGAATTTTTTTGCGATTTTTTCGAGCGTATCGCCCGGTTCAACGACATATATAGTATTTTCCATAACTTATAATCCCTCCTATGATATAATATGCAGAAAAATTTTAAACGGGATTTGTCATAAGTCTAAAGTTATGATAAAATAGGTATGGATTTTATAATTTATATTAACCGGAGGATATGATATGTCACTTCAGAGAATAGATAAAATACTTTCGACGCAAAATATAGCAACGAGAAGCGAAACCAAAACCCTTGCCAAAAAGGGGCTTATAAAGGTAAACGGCATAACAGTCCGAAAATCCGATGAAAAATTTGATCCCGAAAAAGCAGTGATAACAATAAACGGTATTGAGCTTGAATATAAAAGGCACTTATATATAATGATGAACAAGCCGTCGGGTGTACTTTCGGCAAGCCGTGATAAAAAGGATAAGACAGTTATAGATCTGCTGCCGGTGAATATGCGGCGTGAAGGGTTGTTTCCCGCCGGACGCCTTGACAAAGACACAGAAGGCTTTATTCTTATAACCGACGACGGCGAACTTGCACATAGGATTCTTTCACCTAAAAGTCATGTGTACAAACTGTACGAAGTTATTTGCGATAAAGAACTTACCGAAAATGATGCGTGCCTTTTCTCCAAAGGTATTACAATGGGAGAAATAAGTTTTTTACCTGCCGAAATGAAGCTTACAGGTAAAAATTCCGCTCTCGTGGAAATATGCGAGGGAAAATTTCATCAAATCAAAAAAATGTTTCAAAGCATAGGTGCTGAGGTTACCTATCTGAAAAGACTACGCATAGGAGAACTTTTTCTTGATAAATCGCTGTCCCTTGGAGAATATAGAGAACTTGAAAATGAAGAAATTAATATGATTCTAAGTCGAAAGCATGGAATTTAATTGATTTTTATATACATTATGCACAAAAAAGTAATATTTTTTTTGGGTTATGTAAATTATATCTAAAGACAAGGCTAATAATTTAGTTAAAAAAAGTATTTTATTTTCTTGAAAAAAATGTTATAGTAATAGTGTTAAATTTTGTATTAAAATTTCGCCAACGATAGCGGATGTGTATGTAGACAGAGTTATCTGCGGTGAACTCAGGAGGCAAATTATGGCAAGTGTATCTTTAAGAAACGTTTACAAAATCTATGACGGAAATGTTGAGGCTGTTAAGAATTTTAACCTTGAGATTGAAGATAAGGAATTTATTATCTTCGTTGGTCCCTCAGGCTGCGGTAAATCTACAACTCTTCGTATGATTGCAGGCTTGGAGGATATTTCAAAGGGCGAGCTTTATATAGGTGATGTTCTTGCAAACGATATTTCCCCTAAGGACAGAGATATAGCGATGGTGTTCCAGAACTATGCTCTTTATCCTCATATGACAGTTTATGATAACATGGCATTCGGTCTTAAGCTGAGAAAGACTCCGCCGGATGAGATCAGACGTCGTGTTGAAGAGGCAGCGAGATCCCTTGATATAGCTCATCTTCTTGAGCGTAAGCCAAAGGCTCTCTCCGGTGGTCAGAGACAGCGTGTTGCACTTGGTCGTGCCATCGTTCGTGACCCGAAGGTATTCCTTCTCGACGAGCCGCTTTCAAACCTTGATGCAAAACTCAGAACTGCCATGAGAACCGAGATTTCAAAGCTTCACAAGAGACTCGGAACAACATTTATCTATGTAACACATGACCAGACCGAGGCTATGACGATGGCCGACCGTATAGTTGTTATGAAAGACGGTGTCATCCAGCAGGTTGATACACCTCAGAACCTCTATGACAGACCTTGTAACCAGTTTGTTGCAGGATTTATGGGTACACCTCAGATGAACTTTATCGACTCGACTATCGTCCGTTCGGGTGATGAGTACGGTATCCGTTTTGGTCAATATACGATTCCGCTCCCCGAGTCGAAGAATAAGAAGAATGTGCTTTCCCACTTTGTTGGCAAGGAAGTTGTTCTCGGAATACGTCCTGAAGATATACATGATGAGCCTGAATTCCTTGAAAAGGCTGAGGATGCTATCATCGAGGCGAATGTTGAAATTACCGAGCTTATGGGTAATGAAATATATCTCTACCTCACAATCGAGGGTACTTCCTGTGTTGCACGTGTTGATCCATCATCCGTTGCAGAGGCAGGCGAAAGTGTTGAGGTCGCATTTGACGTTGAGAAGATACATATCTTCGACAAGCAGTATGAGAGAACCATAACAAACTGATGTAATATAAACAGAACCGGGCAGTCGTTGGGATTGTCCGGTTATTTTTGTATTAGTTGACAATAATAAACCCGACTGCAACATAAATTGATAATGTTTAAGTCGGGTCATATTCTGACTTTTAAAAATAAGTAATAGTGGAGTAACCCCCGCCCACTAAGGGCGGGATTCACACCGGCGGCACGCCGACACTTATGCCGGCTGCTTGGGGAGTTTTTTTATTCCGAATACCTTTCTCAGAAAAAAGCCCCAGAATTTCGGATTGTCTACTACAACTATCTTCATAAAAACTACCTCCCGAAATGAATACAATTTTCGCAGATAAGTATACGAAAAACTAACAATGTCTGCATTTGCCGCGCAGCGAAAATGATATTATAACCAATAAAATCGCAGTAATTGCGGCAATGCAACAGTCCGGCAGAACAAATCCCGCAAGCAGCCCCAAGCTGAAGCCCAGCATTTTTCCGTTTGAAAAGCACCTTCTCATATCAATCAACCTGACCTTAAGCTTTGTTGTTTGCCTTACAATATCATAATATACCCTTTTAGCAAAAAGGTTACATTGACTCAATAATTATTATTGCACACCCACTATATATATAAACCTCTGCATAATCATCCGCTATCCTGTTACTAACACCAATAGGAAAATCAGGAGTTAGCTCTATTTTTTCTGCATTATACTCAAATCCTCTTAAGCTTACCTCGCACGACTCACAGCCAAACGGAAATATTCCGAACCCATGACCAACACTATTATGTATTGTAAAATCCGGAGATTCTGCTACAAAGTCCGAAGCATTAATAATGTGTATCTCATTTCTACCGTCTGCTATAAATGCGGATATTTTTCTGTCTGCAAGGTATTTGAGTGTACAAAAATTTGCATAGGTATGGTCAAGCCTGCCACCCGTTGCACCACACAGTATAAACTCATCACAGCCACGCCCTATGCCCTCTTTCACGGCATAGAGCATATCCGTATCATCCTTGCGCACAGGTAGAGCTATTATCTCAATATCGGAATTTTCCGGTCTTTTTGAGGAATCAAAATCCCCCACTATAAGATCGGGAATTATTCCCAATCTTTCTGCAAATATATAGCCGCCGTCCGCACAGATGATATAATCATCCTTGTGCATCAGGCGGCTTATGGTATTTATATCTGTATCAGGTGATGAACCTATCAGAATACATCTTTTCTTTGGCATATTAATTCACCGCTTATTCATCCAATTAGGAATATCCTTTACCTCGTCATACATCTGCTTATAGCTGTTATGACGTGAAACAGGTATCTTGCCCTCTTTTACAGCCTCAATAACCGCACAACCCTTTTCGCATATATGGGAACAGCCTGTAAACCTGCAATCATTAATATACTGCTCAAACTCGGGAAAACAATAAGCTATATCGTCCTTTCGTATCAACTCATAACGCTCTATATCGACTGTGGAGAAACCCGGAGTATCTGCAACATATCCACCGCCCACCTTATATAATTTACTGTGACGTGTTGTATGTTTTCCCCTTCCAAGTTTGTGGCTTATCTCCGCTGTTGAGATATTAAGCTCAGGAAAAAGCGAATTGAGCAGTGAGGACTTTCCTACACCTGTATTACCTGTAAATGCGGAAATCTTTCCATTGAGTAATGATATTATCCTTTGATTATCATTGTCGCTCCTTGTACTGTATTCAAAGCAGGTTATTCCTACGGATCTGTATATTTCCAAAAGCTCCGAGGTATCGGCAAGATCCGACTTTGTAAAAACAATTACCGGCTCTATTCCCTTACTTACAGCTACCGCACTTATTTTATCAATAATCAGAGTACTCGGTGACGGTTCCTTTACAGAAGCTACAATGAAAAGCCTGTCGAGATTTGCAAGCGGAGGGCGGATAAGATAATTTTTTCTCGGCAGTATTTCCTCAACCTGTGCCTTATCATCAGCAATAACTGTTATCTCGACCCTATCCCCGACAGACGGACTTATACCCTTTTTCCTGAATATTCCCCGTGCCTTACACTCATATACACAATCAGCGGCTTCAACATAGTAGAAACCGCTGACTGCTTTAATAATCAGTCCTGTTAATCTTTCCATAGCCCACCGACTCAGAAAATAAGCATACTTTCGGGATTATATCTTCCCGTAGGTCTTCTTATCCCCATTTCCGCTGCTGTTGAGGGTCCTGAGGGCGTAGTCTCCCCTGAATTCTGAAGCTTCGGAACCATATCTATCTCATTCTTAGCCTGAGCAATATAATCATATATTTCTTCAATAGACTCCGAACCCTGAATCTTTGTATTATATTCATCTATAATACCCTCAACCGTCGTCCAATCCTCATTCGAATAATAATTAGCAAACGCATAGGCATTTATCTCGGCATATGCATCTTGTTTGGTTTGCTCAAGGTCATCTGCTGCGGAACCCTGCGAGGACTGTTCAGGCGTGCTTGACTCATTCGGAACACTTGATTCCTCAAGCGGAGTAAAGGCATCTATTTCGGACTTTGCCTGCTCAAGAAGCTGTGCCACCTCATCGGTGCTCTTGGCAGCATTTATGCTTTCGGTATAATTATCAATTATTCCCTGTATCTGTTCTACGTCTTCCGGACTGTAATCATCCATATTAACATAGCTGTTCAACTCATTCAAAGCCGTTTCCACACTTTCGGCAAGCTCCTCCGGGTTAGTACCTGCCGCCCCCTGCTTAATAACATACTTGTCGTTGTGATACTTATTTGTTACACTGCCTGTTTTGAAATCAAACAAATACTCTGCATACCTCTTACCGTCTACCATAACAGTAACGGTCTTTTGTGTCATCTTTTCATTATCAGCCCGTAACTCAATTTCAAAATTAAATCCATTAGCCGGACTTCCGGTTCTCTCATCAAGCTTTGTGCCGTTTACATTCACCGTCACCGTTATATCGGCATATTCTTCCTTGAGCGTATCGTCAATAACATCATATTTAATGCTTTTCAGCAGCTTGCTTCCGTCACTTGTCTGAATCGTAATGAGTGAACCCTTTGTAAGACTGTTTCCCGCAAGCGGATCCGTTCCGACTACCTTACCTTTCTCAATATCTCCCACAACATCTGCCTTCTGTGTTGTGAACCCCTTAGCCTCAAGCTCCTGCTTTGCCTTTTCATATGTCATACCCGCAACATTCGGCAGTTCTACCTTTTCAACAGCCGGACCGTCACTTACAATCAAAGTTATGGTAGTTCCTATCTCCTGTTCCATTCCCTCCTGCGGTGAGCAGTCAATAACATATCCCTTTGCCACCTCAGTGCTGTTTACTCTTGCAACATAGCAGCTGAAATACCTACCCTCAAGCTTCTGTATAGCCTCCTGCTCGGTATAATTCTTAACCTTGGGGATCTGCATTGTTGTACTCTTGCTGTTTATAACAAGCTTTATTGTCGCATTTTCCTTTACCTGCTTTGAGCCTGCCTCCGGATCCTGAGAAAGTATCATATTCATCGGCTTATCTTCCTCATACTGGGCGGATATCTCATACTTGAATTTATAATCCTTATTTGACTGTATCTCGTCATACATCTGTCCGACAAACTGAGGAACATCGACATCTTTGGTTTCATTTGCCCTCATACTGTTATTGACAAGCATATAAATCATTATTCCTATCGCCGCAATAAGCAGGACTATCATAACAGCCGTTACCCACTTCACAACTGTTTTTGATGTACTTCCCGCAAGCTCATCGTCATATCTGTCATAATCATCATCATATGCAGGCTCAGGGGATGCAGATGATACATTGTTTATGGAATCAACATATCTTGTCGGGGTTTCATCTACAAAATAGCTGTACTTGAACTTTACTGACGGATTATGTCTGAATATTTCAATGGCCTCGAGCATCTCACTTGCGGACGCATATCTTTGTGCCGGATCCTTCCGCATTGCCTTTAGAGTTATCTCTTCAATACCCTCGGGGATATTTTCATTTATCTTGCGAAGCGGCTCTGGATCATTCTGCATCTGCATTATAGCAACCGATACCGCACTGTCCGCCTCAAAGGGAAGCTTTCCGGTAAGCATTTCATAAAGCATAACACCGACAGAATATATGTCCGCCTTGCCGTCAATGTTATCGTCACCCCTTGCCTGCTCAGGTGCGATATAATGAACAGAACCTATCGCCTTATCCGTCATTGTTCGTGTCACGTTATCGGAAAAATGGGCAATACCGAAATCCGTTACCTTTATCGTTCCGTCCTGAAGCAGCATTATATTCTGCGGCTTCATATCCCTGTGGACTATGCCCTTTTCATGTGCGTGCTGCATAGCCTGAAGTATCTGTACAGTAAAATGTACGGCTTCTTTCCACGGTATAACGTGCTGATGCTCGATATATTCCTTGAGAGTTATACCGTCTATATATTCCATAACGATATACTGTATCTTATCTCCGAAGCTTACATCGTTTACCTTTACGATATTCGGGTGGGAAAGTACAGCAATCGCCTTACTTTCGTTTTTAAATCTCCTAATAAACTCACTATTGGTTGAAAATTCATCCTTGAGAATTTTTATGGCAACAGTGGTATCATCAATGGTATCATGCGCCTTATATACCATTGCCATACCGCCGACACCTATAAGCTCCTGTATTTCATATCTGCCGTCAAGCCTTTTTCCTGTATATTTATCCATTTATGAACTCCCTCCAAGCCTTTTAATCCGCAATAACCGCCACAGTTATATTATCACTGCCGCCAAGCTCTTTTGCAGCTTCTATCAGTTTGTCTGTCAATTCCTCAGATTTATATTCCCTCACAAAATCAAGCAGCCTGTCATCTGTTATATAATTCGACAAACCGTCTGTACACATAACAAGACTTGCACCGTCCTCAAATTCAACGGTATTGTAGTCTGTCCTCAGTTCAGGCTCTGTTCCGAGTGCCCTTGTTATTATGTTCCGTCTCGGGTGCTGTCTTGCCTGTTCCCGTGTTATCTCCCCAATATCAACAAGCTGCTGTACAACGGAATGATCCGTTGTTATCTGACGAACTCCCTCGTCACTGCATATATATGCCCTGCTGTCACCTGCATGGATTATATGTGCCCTCTTCTTTTTCACCACCGCACACACAACCGTTGTTCCCATTCCGTCAAGTCCGGGGACATGAATTGCCATATCAAATACAGCCTTATTTGCATATTCTACGGAAAGCTGTAATAAATTACGTATTCCCTCCGGAGACATATCCCCGTTATAGCCGCTTGTTAATGACTCGGATATATTTTCGGCAGCAACACGGCTTGCTATACTTCCGCCCTGTGCTCCCCCCATTCCGTCGCAAACAACCGCCCACACGGTTCCATCAGAAAAGGTACCTGTCATACAGTAATCCTGGTTTGTACTTCTTTTCAAACCCACATCACTTTTTGAATATATCTCCATTTTGATTTCCCCCTAATCCGTCGGCGGTATTCCGACCTCTTCAAAAACTCAATTTCAGGCTTGTTCCGCAGCCTGTCGTCTGAGCTGTCCGCAGGAAGCATTTATATCACTCCCGAGAGTTCTCCTTATTGTTGCGGTTATTCCCGATTTTGCAAGAACCCTGATAAAGGACTCCATTCTGTCCCTCTTGCTTTTTCTGTATCCTGTCCCCTTAACCGAATTAACAGGTATAAGATTCACATGGGCAATAATCCCATTCAATCTTTTCCCAAGCTCTGCTGCCGAGCTGTCGCTGTCATTTATGCCGTCTATCATTGCATATTCAAAGGAAATTCTTCTTCCTGTTTGTCTGCAATAATACCGACAGGCTTCAAGAAGACTTTCCATATCATACCTTCTGTTTATCGGCATTGTCCTGCTTCTTATTTCATCATTCGGTGCATGAAGTGATACCGAAAGCGTGAGCTGAAGCTTCATATCGGCAAGCTCATATATCCTCGGCACTATTCCGCACGTTGAAAGCGATATGTGCCTCATTCCTATGTTCATGCCGTTTTCATCTGTAACAAGCCTCAAAAAACGGATAACATTATCAAAGTTATCAAGCGGCTCACCCATCCCCATTAGCACAACATTGGATATACGTATATTATTATCCCTCTGCTCGCTCTGTAATTGCGCTATCATCTCCGAGGCTGTCAAATTTCTTGAAAATCCGCTTTTACCCGTTGCACAGAACGTACAACCCATTTTACACCCTACCTGAGTGGAAATACAGCTTGTATATCCGTGGTGGTATTTCATCAAAACAGACTCAACACATTCCCCATCGACAAAGGAAAACAAATATTTCCTTGTATCATCATAAGACGAAATTAACTTTTTTTCAATAGCTGCGTTGGATATATAGCAGTTTTCACCAAGCGTTTGACGTAATTTCTGAGAAATATTAGTCATTTCGTCAAAGGAATTTACTCCCTCGTGCAGCCATTTGAAAATCTGGAGTGCTCTGTACTTTTGCTCTCCGAGCTTTTTCAGCATATCCTCAAGCTCATTCAGATACATTGATTTTATATCTGTTCGCATACAGTTCACTTCCTTCTTATGGCACTGATAAAGAAACCGTCCGTTCCGTTTATATGCGGAAACAATGTTAGTTCATTATCGGGCTCATCAATAACTCTTTTTATCCCCTTCGGAATGTCAAGTGCATACGGCTCAAAGTCATTATGCTCACCCAGAAATCTGCGTATATTCATCCCGTTTTCGGATGGATTAAGAGTACAGGTAGAATATATCAATATTCCCCTTTCTTTTACAAAGCCTGCACAATTACACAGTATAAGATACTGCAAATCCGGCAAGCTGTCAAGCCCCAAATCATTTTTATATCTCAGTTCAGGCTTTCTCCTTATTATTCCAAGTCCCGAACACGGTACGTCACAAAGCACTCTGTCTGATATCGGAAAAGCCTTATATACCGAGCTGTCGGCTTCAATAGTTTCTATAATATCAATACCGAGTCGCTTTGCGCCCTGTCTTACAAGCCTGAGCCTGTTTTCGTACATATCACAGGAAATAATTTTTCCCTTATTTTCCATATACTGTGCTATTGTAAACGCTTTTCCACCGGGTGCCGAGCAGGCATCAATAACAGTATTGCCCGGTTCCGCAGCCAGTAATCGGCAGCAAAGCTGTGAGGCAGTATCCTGTATATGAAAGCAGCCGTCTGAATATTGTCTGATATTTTCTATTGAGCCTGTTCCGCTGAGCAGAATACAATCATCAAGCAGTTTTGAACATTCCGCCTCAATTTTCTCATTATGTAGTGATAAAATTAGATTTTCACTATCCGTTTTCAGCATATTCACTCTTGCCGCAATGGGGGGTCTGCCCTCAAGAGTACCGAGTATTCCCTCGGTTATTTCATCACCATAGCTTACTCTCCACAGCCTTATTATTTCTTCCGGACAAGAATATCTTATTGACAGATATTTATTCTTACCCCTACGTTTATCCGGAAGTGATAGCTCATCTGCCCTTGAAGCACGTCTCAAAACACCGTTTGCATATCCCGAAGCACTATAAAGGTTATTTTCTTTACACAGTCTTACGCTTTCATTAACAGCCGCTGATACCGGCACGCTATCCATAAAAAACAGTTGATAAAGCCCCATACGTAATATAACAAGCATTCCTGCATCAAGCTTATTTATCGGTCTGTCCGAAAATTGGGATAAATTATAATCAAGCAAAAGCTTCTTCTCAAGTACACCATAAAACAGCACTGAAGCAAATGCCTTGTCACGCATATCCGCATTACTCCCGGATAACACAGCATTAAGCGCTATATTTGAATATGCCTGCTCCCTCTCTATGCGCATGAGAGCCTCAAATGCAAGCTGCCTTGACGATTTTGACATCATCCGCTCTCCTTATGAAAACCTTAAATTTTTCGGGTCTGCTTCATGCAGTCCGTTTATAAATTCCTGTGCGGTCATTTTTCTCTTTCCCTCAGGCTGGATTTCGATTATCTCAATCGAACCCACTCCGCAAGCAACTATCAACGGACTGATAGATAGAACCTGTCCCGGCTCTCCATTCTCTTTTGAAACAAGCGTCCTGTGCAGTTTTACCCTTTTACCGTTAATCTTTGCTGTTGCTCCCGGCCATGAATTAAGTCCTCTTATACGGTTATGAACATCCTGCGCCCTTTGTGTAAAATCTATGACGGACATATCCTTTGTAAGCATTTTTGCATACGAGGATTTTGAGTCATCCTGCCTTTCCCGTACAAGAGTACCCTTTTCTGCGGAATGTACTACCATAACAATAAGCTCAGCCCCTGCCTCGGCAAGTCTGTCGTGCAGCTCATCAGCGGTTTCATTCTCGCCAATTTCAATTTCTGTTTTCATCAGCATATCGCCTGTGTCAAGCCCGACATCCATATACATTGCCGTAACTCCGGTTTTAGCTTTACCGTCAATTATTGCAGTCTGTATCGGTGAAGCACCTCTGTACTCGGGCAAAAGTGAGGCATGGACATTTATACAGCCGTATTTCGGAAAATCTATAATTTCCTTAGGCAATATCTTACCGTATGCGGCGACCACTATCATTTCGGGGGCAAGCTCCTTTAATGTTTCAAGTGCCTTACCGTCCTTGAGTGTTGTCGGCTGATAAACCTGTAAGCCGTTTTCAAGTGCGGCCACCTTTACAGGGGGAGGTGTCAATGTTAGCTTTCGCCCTTTCGGCTTATCGGGTTGGGAAAAAACTCCGACTATCTCATTCCCGTCATCTATCAATGCCTTAAGACACGGAACGGCAAAATCGGGTGTACCCATAAAAACTATCTTCATATCATACCTCGTTTTCCTCAATCCCTAAACTCTGAGGGGTCTATTTTCCTTATGATGTGTTCTTTGAAAAGAATACCGTCAAGGTGGTCATTTTCGTGGCATATTGCCTTTGCAAGAAGTCCCTCCGCATTGAGAGTAAATTTATCCCCACATCTGTCATATGCTGTAACCGTCACATACATCGGTCGCACTGTTATACCAAATTCACCCGGACAAGAAAGACAGCCCTCGCTTCCCTCTTGCTGTCCCTTTGTCTTAATTATCTTAGGATTGACAAATTCAATCTTCCCGTCACCGATATCTATAACAAAAATCCTGCGGAGAATACCCACCTGCGGTGCGGCAAGACCAACTCCCTCTCCGTTTATCATGGTTTCATACATATCATCAAGCAGCACTGCAAGCTTTCCATCAAATTTTTCTACCGGACGACAAACCTTTGTCAGAATCGGGTCGCCCTCTTTTACAATATTTCTTAAAGCCATAACATCCTCCGATTTATCTGCACTTCTGTGCATATTTTTTATTCTATATAATACTGTCGGGGTCTATATCGGCATATGCGGAAACATCCGAATATTGTCTGCTGTTTCCGATATCTATGAGGAGTCCCGACAACATTTCACGAAATCTTTTACAATTTTTAAATTTTATGATTATCCTATACCGGTACTTTCCGCCCATCTTTGAAATGGATGCCGGTGATGGTCCCATAACACGAAGCGGCAATTCGGTATATATATCCCTTGCAACAGCTTTAAGCCTTTCGGTAAAATAATCTGCTGCATCGTGTGCTTTTTGCTTATCCTCTGCCGAGAAGGCGACAACACCTATATCCGCAAACGGCGGATACAGCATCGCCCGTCTTAGCTCTATCTCAGCCTTGAAAAACTCATCATAATTCTGTGCTGCGGCAAATTCTATTATAGGATTTTCAGGCTCATATGTCTGAATTATCGCTCTACCCTCAAGTCCTCCTCTGCCTGAACGTCCTACAACCTGTGTAAGCAGTGAAAATGTACGCTCATAGCTCCTGAAATCATCGCCATGCAGCATACTGTCGGCTGACAACACGCCAACAAGCGTAACATTCGGGAAATCAAGTCCCTTAGCAACCATTTGCGTACCAAGCATTATATCATATCTTCCGTTACGAAAATCACCCAATTTTTTCTCATAGGCATATCTCTGCATTGTGGAATCCGTATCAAGACGGAGTATTCCGGCATCGGGAAAAAATTCCCTAAGCTCCTGCTCCGCCCTCTGTGTTCCGACCCCGGAATATCTAAGCCTATCAGAGCCGCATGACGGACATCTGTCCGGCGCCGGTATATTATATCCGCAATAGTGACACATAAGCCTGTTATTCGCACTGTGGAACGTAAGCGATATCGAGCAATTCGGACATGATATTACCTCATTACAGGAACGGCACGCAACAAATGTATTATGCCCCCTGCGGTTCAGAAGTATTATAGACTGATGACCGTATTTCAGATTATCCTCAATCGCCTCAAGCAAAACCGAGCTGTATCCTGAATTGTTCCCCTGCTCACGTTCTATATTCATATCCGCTGTTATAACGTGGGGAAGTCTTGCATTTCCGTATCTTCTGTCAAGCCGGCTGAGATTATATCTTCCGCTCTGTGCATAATAGCAGCTCTCCACCGACGGTGTTGCCGAGGACAGGACAAGCGGACATCCATTCATAAGGCACCTGTATTTTGCAAGCTCTCTTGCATGGAATCTCGGCGTTGCCGAGGATTTATAACTGTATTCCTGCTCCTCGTCCATAACTATAAGACCGAGATTTTCCATTGGTGCAAATATTGCCGAGCGTGTACCGACTGCAATATTCGCCTCACCGTTTTTTACCCTTTTCCATTCCTCAAGTCTCTTACCGAGAGATAAGCCGCTGTGAAATACCGCAATGCGTTTTCCGTATCTTGCAGTAAATTTTGACAAAAGCTGAGGTGTCAGGGAAATTTCGGGAACCATACATATTATGCCCCTGCCGTCCTCATTTACTCTATCAATCAGCTTCATAAAAACCGAGGTTTTGCCGCTTCCCGTTATACCGTAAAGCAGTGATACCGAGGGTTCTCCGCTTTGATATTGTTTTAACAGGTCATTGTAGGCACGTTCCTGCTGACCCGTGAGCACTATATCCTCCCTATCCGTTTCAGACTCCGAAAAAGCCTGCATCTTAGGCGGTTTTGCATCAAAATACTCGCATATTCCCCTTTTTACAAGATTATCGGGAACAGAAATACCGACTCCGGTAAAATAGCATATTTCTTTTACCGAGGCTTCACCTATGTCCCTTAGTACCCTCAGCACCGCCTCCTGCGAGGCAGTATATTTTCTATCGGGTATTTCACCCCTTAGTCTTATCATCCTTACAGTGACGTCTGCGACACGCTTTTTTACCGTTTCTGTCCTGTTTATTATTCCCTTTTCAAC
>CANRAN010000002.1 GCA_947628595.1 uncultured Clostridia bacterium
GTGGTATGTGCCGTATTTGAGGAAACGGACAGCCTGAGTGAAACGGACAGGGGCAGCGGAGGCTTCGGATCAAGCGGTAAGATGTAGATTTTGTCGGTTTTTCTGATATTATTAATACATTTTAACAAAATTCTGCATATCAAAAACAGGTTTTTTTGTATTAAAGCAGAAGTTTTAAATACCGCTGTTTTTTTAGTTGAGATTGATATGTTTTGAGAGTATAATATATGGTGTAGATTTAAAGGAAATTTTTGGAAAAGTATGGTATCAACATAGAAAGGAATAAGGGAGAGATATTATGTTTTCAAAGGATATAGGAATAGATCTCGGTACAGCCAATACACTTGTATATATGAAAGGTAAGGGTATAGTAATGCGTGAGCCGTCTGTTGTGGCTGTTGATATACGTACAGACAGCGTTGTTGCGGTCGGTTCAAAGGCAAAGGATATGATAGGAAGAACTCCCGGCTCGATAGTTGCTGTTCGTCCACTGAAAGACGGAGTTATAGCGGATTTTGATATAACTGCAACAATGCTTAACAGGTTCATAAAAATGGTTGTCAAAACCTCAGTATTCAGTAAGCCGAGGGTTATAGTGTGTATACCGTCGGGTGTCACAGATGTTGAAAGGAGAGCTGTTGAGGATGCGGTACGCAGAGCAGGAGTAAAACAGGTTGAGCTTATAGAGGAGCCTATGGCTGCCGCAATCGGTGCCGGTCTGCCCGTTACACATCCGGAGGGAAGTATGGTTGTTGATATAGGCGGCGGTACCTCGGAGGTTGCTATAATTTCTCTTGATGATATAGTTACAGCTTGCTCGGTAAGAGTTGCCGGAGATAAATTTGATGAGTCTATTATTCAGTATGTTAAGAAGAAATATAATCTTCTCATCGGTGAACGTACGGCAGAGGAAATAAAAATCGGTATAGGCTCGGCTTACCCGTATGAGGGTGAGGGCAGTATGCAGATAAAGGGAAGAAATCTTATGGATGGTCTGCCAAAGGATGTCATAATAAGTGCGGCCGAAGTAAGGGATGCACTTGCAGATCCGCTTTCTGTTATAATTGAGGCAATAAAGACAACACTTGAGCAAACCCCGCCGGAGCTTTCGGCTGATATTATAGATAACGGAATTATGCTTACCGGAGGAGGGGCACTTCTAAGGGGGCTTGAGCTGTTAGTTGCTCAGGAAACAAGTATGCCGGTTCATGTTGCGGAAAGACCGCTTGATTGTGTTGTTGACGGAACGGGCAAACGTCTTGAAAAGAATTCGGGTATGTGGGGACGTTCCAAAAGAAGATGATAAATACATAGATTTAAGACGGGTTTCGCTCGGTCTTTCCTCAAAGACCGGAGCGAAGCCCGTTATCGGTAGGGGCAGGAATTACGCTCTGTTTTACACAGGGCAAAAGTAAGAGGAGGCGTAATTGTGAACAAGGTTACATCCGGTAAGGGGTTTAAGGTGCTTATAACAACGGTTTGTGTTCTGCTTGTGCTTGCCCTGATTACGGCAGGAAACAGTACTGTCGGGGGAATTGTTACGGGATATATTATCAATCCGTTGCTAAGAGTTACCGCCGATTTTACAAATTCGGCGGAGGAAGCGGTTACACCCCCGAAAAGCACTGATGAACTTGAAAGGGAAAATAGTGAGCTTAAGGAAGAAAATCGTCGTCTTAATGATATGCTTGTTGAATATTACGATCTTAAAAAGGAGAATGACGAGCTTTATAAATTTTATAATATAAAGAAAAATAATGAGGATTTTTCGGTTATACCGTCTACCGTCATTTCAAGGGATCCGAATGAAAATTTTTACGGTTTTATACTTGATAAGGGTTCTGCCGACGGGGTGAAGTTGAATGATCCCGTTATGACGGATAACGGACTGGTGGGGTATGTGAGTGAGGTAAGCCACAAATCCTGCAAGGTTACTTCAATCGTTTCACCGGCTGCTCAGGTAGGAGCGGTGGATAAGAAAACAAGTGACGAGGGAGTTGTTACAGGTTCTCCGGAATACAGCGACAGGGGGATTGCGGTTATGAAAAATATATCCGCACAAAATGCGATGAAGAGCGGAGATATCGTAGTAACTTCGGGATACGGAGGAATGTATCCTAAAAATATAAAAATCGGTACTATAAGTAAGCTTGACTATGACGACTACACAGGTATGCCTATTGCGGTTATAAAGCCGTTTGAGGACGTGAGAAATATAACCTCCGCCGCCATAATATCGAATTTCAGCGGAAAGGGAGATATAGAGGTTCTTGAGCAGTCAGGCAGCGATAAGGAAAATTCCAAAAAAACAAACTGAGAGCGATTTTAGTATGAACAGATATAATGTGGTAAAATATACAGCATTTTCTCTTGAAATTCTGCTGTGCTATATAATTCAGAGCACACCGGGGCTTACACTTGAGGTGTTTGGGGGCAGACCCGTGCTAATGCTTCCGCTTGCCATGACCATTGCTGTTTTTGAAGGAGAAATACCGGCAATTATATTTGGTGTTATATGCGGTCTTATGGCTGATTCGGGTTACAGCGGACCTATGGGCTATTATGCAATTATGCTTGCCGTACTATGCTATGTTGTAAGTATTCTTATGGAAAACTATCTCCGTACTAATCTTTTGACGGCGGTACTGATAGGTATTATAAGCATACCGATAATTATAGTTGTGCAGTTTTTGTTGTTTTATGTCCTTATGGGCTACGACTATTCAAGTGAATATTTTGTTTCTCATTATATCTCTAGAATTGTATATACCTTTGCGTTTGTGCCTGTATTTTATGGTATAAACAGGTTTATTGCATCAAAGACGATTACCGAATGAGGTGCTGTATATTATGGAAAATAAAATTGGCAAATGGCGTTATGTGTTGATTATAATTATAGCTCTTATAATATTGGCAGTGTATTGTGCAAGACTTATACAATGGCAGATATTTCAGAAGGATTACTATGAGGATATTGCGCTTACATCAACTGAATACACGATAAAAACAGATGCTATAAGGGGCGAAATATACGATAGAAACGGTGTACCGCTTGCGGTAAATAAGGCAGGTTACAGAATAGTTATCAATAAAATATATATGCCCGATGAGGAGCTTAACGAGAACATAGTAAAGGTAGTTGATTTGCTTGAAAGCTGTAAGGGTAAATGGATAGATGAACTGCCGATAAAGGTTGACAAAAACGGAAATTATTATTTTGACGAGGAAAAGTCGGATGAAATAGACGAGCTAAAGAGTAAGGATAATCTTAACATGAACCCTTATTCCACCGCTGACGAATGTATGACTAAGCTTGTTGAAAAATACGGCTGTGAGAAATTCGGCAAAAAGGAGCAAAGGGATATTGTAAGTGTACGTTATAATATGGACAGGCTTGGATATTCAAAAAGTAACCCATATATATTTGCCGATGATATCAGCCAGCAGGCAATGAGTATAATTTCCGAAAATATGCAGTCGGTTCGGGGTGTAGAAACAGAATCCACAGCGGTGCGTGTATATGAAAACGGAACGGCAGCTCCCCATATTGTAGGTGTTACGGGACTGATATCAGAGGAAGAATATACTGAGCTTAAAAACAAGGGTTATGCCTATAACGACAGTATAGGAAAAAGCGGAATTGAAAGTGCATATGAGGATGAACTTAGGGGCAGTGAGGGAAGCAGAACCTATGAAATATCTGCGGACGGTACAACAGTGCTGAAAAGTACAGTTGAATCAAAGCCCGGAAATTCTGTTTATCTTACTATTGATACCAATATGCAGAAAACTGCACAGAAAGCTCTTAAGGAGGCAGTAGAAGAGGCAAGGAATTATGCAAAGAGCGTCGGAGGAAAAAATAACGGCGAGGATTGCAACGGCGCAGCAGTTGTCATGCTTGATGTAAAAGATTTTTCTGTTATATGTGCTGCAAGCTATCCATCCTATGATCTGACAAAATATTATGATGATTATGAAAAGCTTGCAACAGATAAAAATGTGCCGCTGTTTGATAGGGCATTTATGGGCGCACTTGCTCCGGGCTCAACATTCAAGCCTATGGTTGCATCAGCCGCTTTGCAGGAAAAGGCAATTACAACAAAAACTCATATAGAATGTCAGGGAGAATATACTAAAAACGGCCTCCACCTTTGGTGTATGGCGTATCACGGAAGCATAGATATGTATGCTGGAATAAGGGATTCGTGCAATGTATTCTTTGCGGAAACCGCAAGACTTCTCGGAATAGAAAATATGGATATATATGCAAAACGCTGCGGTCTTGGTGTAAGGACAGGCATTGAAATTCCGGAAAGCGCCGGTACACTTGCAGGACCGGAATACAGCCGTGAAATGGGTTCGGAATGGTATCCGAGTTTTGTATCTCAGGCAGGTATAGGACAGTCCGACAATCAGTTTACGCCCCTCCAGCTTGCAACTTATGTTGCAACCATAGCCAATAACGGAGTACGTCTGAGAACTCATGTTGTAGATAGAGTCGTATCCTATTCAGGCTCTGAGGTGATATATAAAACAGAGCCGGAGGTTATGGATAATATGGGTGTCAGCGAAAGTAACCTCAAGGAAGTTCAGAAAGCTATGAATATGGCGACCGATAATTATATTGCACTTGACGACTTTGATATGAGAATTGCGGGAAAAACAGGTACTGCGGAAAATTCAGGTTCGGACCATGCTAATTTTATATGCTATGCACCATATGATAATCCTCAGATTGCGATAGGTGTAATGGTTGAGCATGGAACAAAAAGTTCAGTTGCAATAAATGTTGCAAAAAAACTGATGAATGAATATTTCGGAAAAAATACCGATAAAAACGAATGATTTCACTTTAATGAAATTTTACAAATAGTCATACTGTTAAATTTGTATGAAATTTTTTAATTCGCTCTTGACTTTATGTTAAATGTGTGATAATGTTATTAAAGAGGTATAGAGAATGGGAAAAGTGGCGGTAATTACATCGGGAAAAGGAGGAACAGGCAAGTCTACGCTTGCGGCAGGACTTGGAGCCGCATTGGTAAGGCGAGGCAATAGGGTTCTTATAATTGACTGTGACGCAGGAATGAGGGGCGTCGACCTTATGCTCGGTGTAAGCGGAAAGTTGGTTTTTGATATTGCGGATATCGTGAGGGGGAATTGTCCTCCGGAAAATGCAATATATCCGTGCAGTACCGTTCCTGAGCTTTATATACTTCCGGCACCGCAGAATGTAAGGGATGAGATAAGCCCGTATATTATGCGTCAACTGGTGTATGTACTCAAAAAATATTATGACTATATCCTTATCGACTGTCCGGCAGGCATAGGTACGGGATTTGAGTCCGCAGCCGCAGCCGCAGGGTATGCGGTTGTTGTAGCTAATGCGGAACCGCTTTCGCTTAGGGGCTGTGATAAGGTAAGGCAGAAGCTTGTGCGTATGAGAGTGCCGGAGATAAGATTGGTTATAAACCGATTTAATGAGAAAAAATTCAGGAGAATGGGAATTTTTTCTGATCTTGATGATGTTATAGATAAGGCGGGGATACGTCTTCTTGGCATTGTTCCCGAGGATAATGCCGCAGCAGCGGAAGCACAGAGAGGGCAGCCGCCTGAGGGGAAGATGAAGGCTGTTTATGCTTTCGACAGAATAGCGGCAAGGCTTGACGGTGTAGAGGTACCGCTTGAGATTTGAAAGGATTTTACATAACAGGAGGAGTTAATTATGAATATAGCATTAATAGCACATGACGCCAAAAAGGAGCTTATGGTTCAGTTCTGCATAGCGTATTGTGGGATACTCAGCAGACATAACCTATGTGCCACAGGTACAACAGGTAAGCTTATTTCGGAGGCTACAGGTTTGGAAATACAAAGATTTCTCGGAGGCTCGCAGGGCGGAGATCAGCAGATTGCGGCGAGGGTTGCTTTTAACGAGATAGATATGCTTATATTCCTACGTGACCCACTTAATCCAAAGCCGCATGAGCCTAATGACATGAACCTCCTAAGACTTTGCGATATGCATAATATACCGGTTGCAACTAATATTGCTACGGGAGAAGTTCTTATACACGGTCTTGAAAGAGGAGATCTTGATTGGCGTGATATTGTAAGATCATAAATGCAGGAAATAATAGCTTTAACAGCGGTTGGCTTATGCTGACCGTTTTTTATTTCCTGGTATGTCGAATAATGGTAAAACAAATATTATTTGTTCAAAGTGTGTCAAAATCGGTTGACATACAGGTAAGAAAAATGTAAACTATAAGGTGAGGTTTTTTACTCTGTACGAGAATTATATATATTTTGAGGAGGTGGCGGGCTTGCCGGAAAAAAATGTTACTGAAATAGAGGGTTCTGTTGAGGATATTGTTTATAGGAATGAGCAGAACGGGTACAGTGTGTTGCTTCTCTGTTGTGACGGTGAGCTTGTGACCGCAGTGGGAAAAATGACAGAGGTAAGTGTGGGTGATGAACTGAGGCTTATCGGAGGAATGAAGGTAAATCTTAATTATGGTGAACAATTCTCATTTGAATATTATGAACAGCGTATGCCCACGAGTGCATCGGCAATATTGAAATATCTTTCCTCACGGGCTATCAAGGGAATTGGTGCAAAAACAGCTAAAAAGATAGTAGATGCTTTTGGCGATAACACATTGGAAATAATGCAGAAGCAGCCGGAACGTCTTACAGAAATAAGCGGTATATCACGTGACAGAGCAATAGATATAGGTGAACAGGTACGGAAAATTTTCGGTATGAAGGAGATAATGGTTTACCTCACGAAATACAGGATAAGCTCATTAGAGGCTGTTCGTATATGGAAGGAATACGGCAACAGTTCTGTTACAATGATAGAGAATAATCCATATATACTTTGCAGGGAAAATATAGGTGTTCCTTTTGAAAAAGCGGACAGAATAGCCGAAGCACTCGGACGACCGCTTGATGATCCATGCAGGATAAAGGCGGGAATATTGTATATAATTACATATAATGCCGGAAACGGTCATACCTGTTTACCAATGGACAGGCTCATCGGCATATCAGCTGATTTTCTTAAGACAGACACGGAAAATACCGCATCAGCAATGGCGGAGCTTATTGATGATACAGAGTTGATTTGTGACGAAATAGACGGTAGGAGCTTTGTATTCCTGCCTTCTCTGTATAAATCTGAATTTTACAGTGCAGACAGGATAGCACTTATACTCAAGATACCGCCTGAGCGTTTGGCAGGTACGGAATATGCTGTGGAAACCTTTGAAAAAATAAATAATATAAGGTATGCCGAGCAGCAAAGACGTGCAATTATTGAGGCTATGTCGGGAGGCTTGCTTATATTGACAGGCGGTCCCGGAACAGGCAAAACTACAACGCTTAATGCAATTATTGAATTGTATGAAAAATTCGGGCTTAAGGTATTGCTTGCTGCACCGACGGGCAGAGCTGCACAGAGAATGTCACAGCTAACTGGACACGAGGCAAAGACAATACACAGATTGCTTGAGGTTGAATGGGATAATAACGGACGTCCGAGATTTTCGAGAAACGAAAGAAATCTTCTTGATTGTGATGCACTGATACTTGATGAAATGTCAATGATTGATGTTACTCTATTTGAAAGTGTATTGCGTGCTTTACCGCTTGGGTGCAGGCTTATAATGGTTGGTGATAGTGATCAGCTGCCGTCTGTCGGAGCAGGTAATGTTCTTGGTGATCTTATTGATACAGGTAAAATTCCTGTTGTACGTCTAACGGAAATTTTCAGGCAATCAATGGAAAGTCTTATTGTCACAAATGCACATAAAATAGTACATGGTGAGATGCCTGAGATACGGCGGACAGACGGGGATTTTTTCTTTATGGAGGAGCCTGACAGGGATAGGATCTCCGAAAAAATAGTTGCACTCTGCACTAAGCGTCTTACGTCTGCATATGGGTATGATCCGATGAATGATATACAGATACTTTGTCCGGGGAAAAAGGGTATGCTGGGTGTTACAGAGCTAAATAAAAAGCTACAAGAGGCACTTAATCCGCCCGGAATTGGCAAGTCGGAAGTTAAGTCCCCTGTATATGTGCTGCGTGTTGGAGATAAGGTTATGCAGACGAGGAACAATTATGATCTTCCTTGGGTTCGTGATGACGGGACTGAGGGTGCAGGAATATATAACGGTGATATAGGAATAATAGAAAATATAGAAAAAACCTCTGGTTCGGCAAAGATAAGGTTTGATGATAGGGTTGTATCGTACAATTCCGATAATCTTGCAAACGTGGAGCTTGCTTATGCCGTGACTGTACATAAAAGTCAGGGAAGTGAGTTCAAAGCTGTTGTTATGCCTATGTATTATGGCGCACCACAGCTTTATTATAGGAATCTGCTTTATACGGCAGTAACAAGAGCAAAGGAAAAATTAATTTTGGTAGGAAATGTATCAACACTGAAGAAAATGGTCGATAATAATAAAAAGACCAAAAGATATTCGGGACTGAGGGCATTTTTGGAAAGGAGCGAGGCATGAACAGACTGCTTTCTATATTTTATCCTCGGAAATGCCCCTATTGTTCAAAGCCTCTAAAATATGATATGACTGAATGTCTGGTTTGCAGAGCAGAGTTCCCGAAAACTCCGAGAATAGAGGCATTGCCAACGGGTGAAATATGTATTGCACCGTTTACATATAACGGTGCAATAAGAAGGGCGATATGTGATTATAAATTCAGAGGAAAGAAATTCAATGCATATAGTCTTGCGGGAGCGGTTGTATCCTCAATTAGAAATGTATATTATAAGGATATGGGGTTCGAGGTCATAACCTGTGTTCCTATGAGTAAGGACAGGAAAATCGAAAGAGGCTTTAATCAGTCCGAACTTATAGCAAGATATGCGGCCGAGCAGCTTGATAAGCCGTTTGAAAATCTTCTTTATAGGGAAAGCGGTGCGGCTGTTCAGCATGAAAAGACATATAGTGAAAGAATTTCGGGTAAGGATGATAGTTTCCATGTTATATCTCAGGAAAAGGTCGAGGGCAAGAAGCTT
Source organism: uncultured Clostridia bacterium (assembly GCA_947628595.1). Taxonomy (GTDB): domain Bacteria; phylum Bacillota; class Clostridia; order Oscillospirales; family Acutalibacteraceae; genus UBA1213. The sequence goes on from CANRAN010000002.1 coordinate 9,053, forward strand.
CTCTTGATTGATGATATAATGACGACAGGTGTAACTCTTTCAAGATGCAGCACAATTCTAAGGGATTGCGGTGCGGAGAGGGTGTTTTGTGCATCTGTTGCTATTTCCAAGGAATATGGTGTACACAATAATATTTCGGGCGGCGGATGATATAATAATATGGTTGTTAGGAAAGAGTATTTTTCAGCATAACGGAAAGGGTGTAGAAAATGGGACTTGATATTGCAATAGATCTTGGTACCTCACGCACGAGGATATATTTACAGAATAAAGGGAAGGTGATCGACGAGCCTTCTGTTATTGCTGTCAACCTTGATAATGATAATATAATGGCTGTGGGGGAGGAAGCGTATCGGATGCTTGGACGTACCTCCAACCGCTACAATGCTATTTACCCGCTTAGCGGAGGGGTTATATCCGATCTCGGACTTGTCGAGGTTATGATATCCTCCTTTTTGAAGAGAGTTGTTTCCTCGAGGATAGGTATGCCGAGGGCCGTTGCTTGCGTACCGGGGGAGATTACTGATGTTGAAAAGCGTGCTGTTGTCAATGCGATAAGCTGTTCGGGGATAAGGAGGGTATGCCTTATTGAGGAACCTGTTGCAGCAGCTATCGGAGCCGGAATAGATATTTCAAGTCCGCATGGTTCACTCGTTGTTGATATTGGCGGGGGAACGACAGATTTAGCTGTTATATCCCTCAGTGGTATTGCTGTATCGAGGTCAATTAAGCAAGCCGGAAATATTATGGACGAGGAGATAATAAAGTATGTAAAGAGAAAGTATAATATGCTAATCGGAAAAAGGACAGCGGAAGAAGCAAAAATAAATATTGGTTGTGTCATTCCGGGCATGGGAATGGGAAAATTCCGCATAAAGGGTAGGAACATGATAACCGGTATGCCCATGTGGGTAGATCTTAAATCCGAGGAAACTGCGGAGCCTTTGAAAGAGATTGCCGCCGCCATAGTGCGTCAGGTACAGGATGTTCTTGAAGAAACTCCGCCGGAGCTTATCGGAGATATACATTCGGACGGCATTGTTCTGACGGGCGGTGCTGCACAGATATCCGGTATGGACACCCTTATCAAAATGGCTACGGATTTACGCGTCACGACAGCGGAAAATCCTGCTGATTGCGTTGTGAACGGATGCGGTGAGGCAATTAAGTATATTGACAGACTGCGTCATCCCGATGGTACTGTTAATCCAATTTCCGATCGTTTCTAATGATTTTTTGGATAATATAGTTATTTTTCTCTTAGCTGTATAAAAAATTCAGAATAGTGGAAGTTTAAATAAAAAAGGGACTTCGGCAGAGTCTTTAAGACTTTGTACGAATGTCCCTTTGAATTTTATAGTAAAAACATTTGTGTTATTCAAATTTATATATTTATAAAAATAAGTCCTGTTATGATTATTATAGCGATAATTGAAAGCAATTTCGCAATGCTTTTATGTTTGTATACGTCTGTGCCTTTATCGATTTCGGATTTAGCTTTATTTATTGTTATTATGGATATGTAAAATTCGAGTTATTTTTTATCTTGGGAGATTATTATATAAAAAAGTACCGCATATAATAAGTAATATTATCGTTATGATATACATTACGATGTTAATTATAAGACCAAATACAGACAAAATTGTTCCGACAACAGCAGGTGAAGATTTTTGTTTTGGGGACAATTCACTATGCTTTTTGTCCTCATGTGCAAGAAAAAGTCCTATTATCGACATGAGTATCGGAAATATCGGAGTTAAGCAGAATACAACGGACATAATACCACATATGAAACTTCCCCACGAATTACCTTTATTGAGATCATAAATCGGTTTCGGATAACCTTCATACGGATAATTCGGATATTTGCCGGTTCCCTCTGAACCAGTATTTTCTGTATGTTCATTAACAACATAGTCCTCCTTACCAAGATTAATAGTCTGTTTTTTATCCATAATAAAATCCCCCTTTCATATAAAAATTCAGTTTTCTGTTCTCCATACGTTCGCTTTAGCGTAAAGTCGTGGAAGCTAATTATTTATGATATTTTCCTCTGTTGTTTATCTGAAATGCTCTGTATAACTGTTCGCAAAGCATTACCCTTGCAAGCTGGTGCGGAAAGGTCATTTTTGACATTGACATTTTAATTTCGGCAAGTTTTTTAACATCATTAGAGAGTCCGTATGATCCTCCTATTATAAATACTATATTGCCGTTTCTATATGTGGCATTGTCGCTTATTACTTTCGCAAGTTCTTCAGAAGAATAAAGCCTGCCCTCTATACACATTGCGGCAATTAAAGCACCGCTTGGTATTTTTGATATAATTCTTTGTCCCTCTTTGGTTATTGTGTTATTGATCTGTGCATTGGAGGGATTGTCGGGAAGCCTCTCCTCGTCAACCTCGGTTATAGAAAAATCAGCAAATCTGCTCATTCTTTTTGAATATTCTGCTATTGCCTTTCTCCAGTATTCCTCCTTGAGCTTTCCTACACATAGAATATTTATCTTTATCATATTATTCCTCTTAGATCAATATATCAGATATTTGTTATCCTTTTCTTCGGCAACTGTCAGCATATAGTCAAGGTTTCTTTTCATCTTATTTTCCTCAAAGGCGCATACACTTGTTTGTTCGGCGAGAAACGGTATATTATTTTCCTTGCTGAGATGTGCAAGCACAAAACGTGTAGTCCCACTCCGTGCAAGCCTTACGGCAATGTCTGCACAGCTATCGTTAGACAGATGACCGTGGTCGGAAAGTATTCGTTTTTTGAGCTGATAGGGATAATATCCGTTTTGAAGCATTCCTATATCATGGTTTGATTCAAGCACGACTGTATCACAGCCGCTCAATGCAGACTCTATGTCACTGCTGATTATGCCCGTATCAGTTGCAAAGGCTGTCTTTCTTCCGTCAGCAGTTTCCACAACATAGCCGTAACCCTCTGCACAGTCGTGCGAGATGCGAAAAGGAGTAATACGAACATCATCAGTTTCCATACCGTCAAGGGTAATAGGGGAGATATTAACACTTTCATTTATAAGTGCTTTATACTCCATTTCCTTTATTGTACCGTCTGATGCATAGACCTTCATTCCGTACCTCGAAGCAAGCACACGTAACCCCTTTGTATGGTCAATATGCTCATGTGTGATAAATATTGCTCTTACGTTTTTTATATCAAGCTCTCTTTCTTCGAGGGCTGTTTTTATTTGTTTTGCACTTCTTCCCGCATCTATGAGTATGCCGCTTTCGTTTGTGCCTAAATAATAACAATTTCCCGAACTGCCGCTGAACAGCGGATATAATCTCGGCATTTTTTACCTTCCCTCCGATAACAATTACACCACTATCTTAAAACAGGGAAGCCGACAAAGTGTCAGGCTTCCCCTGAAATATTTGAAGTTAATTCCGATTTATACTGTCATCTGTTTCTATAAGCTTTATATCAGCTCCTACCGCTGACAACTTACCCACAACGTCCTCATAGCCGCGCTCAATATGCCTTATATCCTCAATATATGTCGTGCCCCTTGCACCGAGTGCGGCAACTATCATAGCAGCACCGGCACGCAGATCCGTAGCCTTAACAGGTGTGCCTGTAAGAACTTCAACACCTCGCACTATGGCAAGACTGTCATCTACTGTTATATCCGCTCCCATCCTGCGAAGCTCATCTACATAACGGAAACGATTATCCCATACAGCTTCATTAACCATACTCATCCCATCCGCCGTAGTCAGAAGTGCAGCAATCTGAGGCTGCATATCCGTAGGAAAACCCGGGTGGGGCATAGTTGTAACATTACATCTCTTCAGCCTTCCGTTACAGATTACACGGACAGAATCGTCAAATTCCTCTATTGTGACACCCATTTCACGGAGCTTTGCGGTTATTGACTCAAGGTGCTTCGGGATAACATTCTGTATAAGAACATCCCCTCCCGCACTGCAAACCGCAGCCATATATGTTCCTGCCTCTATCTGATCGGGGATTATAGAATATGTTGTACCTCTCAGGGTTTTTACACCGTTTATCTTTATAACATCGGTGCCTGCACCCCTGACATCAGCTCCCATTGAATTGAGAAAATTTGCGAGATCTACAATATGAGGCTCCTTTGCCGCATTTTCTATTGTCGTTCTGCCCTCCGCCTTGACGGCTGCAAGCATTACATTCACGGTAGCACCGACAGAAACGACATCAAGGTAAATGTGATTTCCGACAAGCTTATCGGCTTTTATTTTTATCATATCATCTGCAACACAGTGCGTGGCACCGAGAATACCAAAGCCTTTAAGGTGCTGATCAACGGGACGAACGCCAAAATCACAACCTCCGGGAAGTGCAACATCTGCTTTGAGATATTTTCCGAGAAGTGCCCCCATAAGATAGCTTGATGCTCTCATATGACGCACAAGGTCATAGGTCGCAACGGGTTCCTTTATACCGCTTGGATCTATCTCTAAGGAGGTTTTGTTTATATGTCGGACACTCGCCCCCATTTTACAAAGAATCTCATCTATTATATTGACGTCTTCTATATCAGGTATGTTTTCAAGAAGACATACACCGTCAGACAGAATTACTGCCGGTATTATAGCCACAGCAGCATTTTTTGCACCGCTTATTTTTATTGTTCCGTGAAGCCTGTTGCCTCCGGTTATAACTAACTTTTTCAAAGCTCAACACTCCCACCGTTATTGTTTGAAGGAATACAAGTATATTTTCCGGATTAATTACATCTGTTCAGCCATTATACATACTGTCCGGAAATCAAATTCGGGATGTTGCTCCTCATCTAATAAAATCTGAGGTATTGTGCGAATACTCCTTAGTGCAGCCACTTTTACATCATAATTGAGAGAAATTGTTTTGTCACGCTTTTCCCGACATAGCGTAATCATATTACATGGCGGCTGCAAATTGCGGATTGTTTATCCCACCGCAAACAAATACATAATCTACACTGCACACATATTACTGCCAATAACAATATATAAAAATTAAGTCACTCTTGAGTAATAATAATACAAATAATAATTAAAGTCAATATAAATTTTTCCTAAACTTGCTTTTTCATTAAAATAAAGTATTTTTTCATAAAAAAGACCCGATATATGACAAAAATTACATTTTTATTATTCGTCATCATTAATGAAGGTATTGTTGGCTGCAAAGTGCCATGTGGGAGTTGTACAGCAGTGGAGTATTACTTTGCGGGAATATCGGCTCAGGCATTGTAAAATTCATACAATGCTCTGTATGTCATATAAACATCAAGCTTTGAAACTACTTCAAGCGGTGCGTGCATCGAAAGGACAGGCACACCGAGATCTACAACATCGGCATTGAGATTGGCAACGAATTTTGCTATTGTTCCGCCTCCGCCTCCGTCAACCTTGCCAAGCTCTGCAACCTGAAAAAGTACATTTTTGCCGTCAAGCAGACTGCGTATTTTTGCCATATATTCAGCACTTGCATCTGAGGTGGAATATTTACCGCCGCTTCCTGTATATTTTGATATAACGGTACCTCCGTTCACATAAGCCGAATTATTCGCCTCAAATGCGGATGAATAGGTTGGATCAAAAGCGGCACTTACATCTGCCGATAGACAGGTGCTTTTTGCCATTACATGACGGACCTCTTCTCCGTCCGCTTTCGCAAGATCCTCTATGAAATCTATCACATAGGTTGATCTCATACCGGTATTTCCGTCACTGCCTATTTCCTCCCTGTCTGTAAGTACCGTTATGATTGTGCTTTCCGGAGCCTCGGTATGTAATGCTGCGAGCAAAGCCGGATATGCACATACCTTATCATCATGACCATAAGCTGCAATCATACTTTTGTCAAAGCCGAGATCCCTTGCCTTGCCTGCGGGAACCATTGAAAGATCAGCGGATACAAAATCATCCTCGGTTATACCGTATTTTTCAAAAAGTATGTTCATTATATTAAGCTTGACATTTTCGCTTTCCTCATCTCTGCTGAACGGTCTGCTTCCGATAAGCACATTGAGCTGTTCGCCGTCAAATGCCTTTGTCATAACCTTGGACATCTGCTCATTTGCAAGGTGGGGGAGAAGATCGGTAACACAAAAGCACGGTTCGGCCTCATCGTCACCTACATTTACCGTAATGCATTTTCCGTCCTCAAGGGCAATCACACCATGAAGTGCAAGCGGAATTGTAGGCCATTGATATTTCTTTAGACCACCGTAGTAGTGGGTTTTGAAAAGTGCAAGATCATTTGCCTCATATAAAGGATTCGGCTTGAGATCAAGGCGTGGTGAATCTATGTGTGCAATTCCGAGCCTTACCCCGTTGTGTGTTCCGTTTTTGCCGATAACGGCAAGTATAACTGCCTGATTTCTGTTATTTACATATACCTTATCGCCGACCTTATATTCCTTTGTTCTATCGTATTCGGTAAAACCGACCTTTTCTGCAGCGGATACAGCATAGGCAACTGCTTCACGCTCAATTTTTGCATTATTGAGAAAGTTTTTATAATTTTCGCAGAACTCATCCGCATTTTTTATTTCCTCCTCGCTGACTTTATAAAAGCCGTTTTTTGTATTGCGGAAAAGCTTTTCTTTCAGCTTTGCCGAAGCACTCTTTTCTTCCTTGTTATTAGACATGGGTCATCGTTCCTTTCATATTTTGATTTTTTATTTTTGTAAGAGAATTATTACTTTGTACTGTTATACAATCTTATATAACAGCTTTTATTTTGTGCGACAATATGCCGATAATTTTCTGTTTCCCCGAACGGAACCTCCTTGAGAGTTTTTCCGTCATCGGAATAGTTTTCATCCTCAAGCCACGAATCTACATGACCGATACCGGCATTATATGCACAAACAGCAGTATCCTCGTTGCCGTACATATCGAGCAGCACAGATAAAATATTAGTGCCGTAATCTATATTTATTCCGCTGTTATAGAGGTCATCTACCGTGTAGTCCTTATATTCCTCTTCAACATAATAGGTCTGTATCCATTCAAAGGTATCAGGTGTTATCTGCATCAGACCTATCGCTCCCGCCGGGGAAACGGCATCGGGATCAAAGTCACTTTCTGTCTTTATAATCCCATAAATCAGGTATTTATCAACACCGTATTTTTTCGAGGCTGCTTCTACCTCTGTCTGATATTTCAGCGGATATGTATCATAAATGTATTTATCATGCAGTGCTTTAAGACCGTATGAGCCCACTATTGCCACAATAAGAACAACAGCAATGCATATAAATGCTCTTACAGTTTTTTTCACCTGCTGCCTCAGCCTCCTTTGCATTTGGTTTTAATTTCTTCAAGAATTTTAAAGAAATTATCCCGGACATCCTCAAGAGACTGTCCGCCATTTATTATATAATCTGATTTTTTCGTATAATATTCCTCATCATGCTGTGCATCTATCCGCAGCAGGGCTTCTTCCCGGCTTATGCCGTCACGACCGATTATACGTGCAAGACGTATATCCCTCTCAGCAATTACCGTTATAATAAAATTACAAAGACTATCCCCACCGCTTTCAAAAAGCTGAGGAGCATCAAACAATATCACATCATAATTCATATGCATTAATTCTTCGATATATTCCCGACATTTGTCGATTATCCACGGGTGGGTAACGCTGTTGAGCAGGTCGGTCCTCTCACGGCTTACAAAGGCTCTTTCCGCAAGGAGCTTTCTCCTGCAAAAGCCCCTACCGTCTATTATATCATATCCGAAAATTTCCGCAAGTCTTTTCAGACAATCCGAGCCTCTTGTAAGGACCTCTCTTGCTACTTCATCCGCATTCAGAACTGCACAGCCTATTCTTTCTGCATATTCCGATATTGTACTTTTTCCTGCCCCTGTCTGCCCCGTAAGACCAATAACGAGCTTTTTCATTTTTAGTCTGTATCCTCCAAGGAAATAATGTTAAATCCGGCTGCACGTATAATTCTGTTGTACACGGCAAGTCCTACACCCGTTTTTTCGGGACATCGGGCATAAACGGCAGTAAAGCCCATTTCGTCCGCCTTCCTCAATGCAGTAAAAAGCATATGTGCCTGTTCGGAGTAATCATGCTTTTTTCCGATAGGTATAGAAGGAAGTGTAATATATTTAATATCCTCATTGTAGCAAAGCACGGCAGTATTGCTATCAGTTATTTTGTTGATATATCTATAAAACGAAGCATTTTCCCCGTCAAGAAGAATTACCTCTGCCTTTGGGGAATAATGCTTATATTTCATTCCGGGGCTTGCGGCCTTTTCTCCGTCTGCAAGTGGGTTTGTAACGGCATTGGCTATTTTGAGTTCGCCTATTGCGGCATGAAGTTGTTCTGCTGTAATTCCTCCCGGTCTTAGTAGCATCGGGATATTCTCTGCAAGGGTTACAACAGTGGATTCCACACCAACCTCACAGTCGCCGCCGTCTATTATTGCATCTATTCTTCCGTTCATATCATCACGCACATGACGTAACGTTGTGGGACTCGGACTTCCCGAAAGATTTGCCGAGGGGGCTGCAAGTGGGGCGGAAAGGGAAATAAGCCTTTGTGCCGTCTCATGCGAGGGGAAACGTATTGCAACAGTGTCAAGTCCTGCACTGACCTCATCAGGAATAATGTCCGATTTTGGAAGAATGATTGTAAGAGGACCGGGCCAGAAGTTTTCGGCGAGAATTTCTGCCCTTTGGGGAAATTCTTTGACAAGCTGATATATTTGTGATATATCGGAAATGTGTACTATCAGCGGATTATCCATGGGACGCCCCTTAGCCTCAAATATTTTTCTTACAGCATTTCCGTTAAGAGCATCCGCTGCAAGACCGTACACTGTTTCTGTGGGCATAGCTACAATGCCGCCTTGCTTTATAATTTCCGCCGCTTTTTTTATATCCTCATTATCAGAGGAAAGTATAAGTGTTTTCATTACATCATTCCTGTTTACTCATTAGTATTTTTTTAAGAAATTATCATCGTCCGGATTATCGGAATACAGGGTTTGATTTTTTTGGCTGCTGTCTACGTAGAAATTGCCTTCCTCGTTCAGACCACCCTCATAAAACATATCGCCCTGAGATACCATATGTGTCAAAAGATCTTCACTGACTTTGCCGATGGCTCCCTCATTTCTTATGTTATGCTCTGTATTTACAAAAAAGCTTTCTCCCTGATCTCCATCGGGTCTGTACAGTCCCTCATCTTCAAATATATAATCATCCCTTTGCAGCAGTCTTTTTTCGGATATTTTGCCGGTGCGTATTTTCCATGAGGTACGGGCATTCCTGATTGTTTTTCTCAGAAGCAGCGGTATAAGTAATGCAAGAAGACCGGCTGTGACAAAGGTGAAGGTGATATATTTCTGCGGAATTGTAGCAGTTCCCTCAGTGATATCTATCAGTTGACGAAGCATGGCTTTTTGTGTTCCTCCTTCTATTCCGTTTTTATGAAGGAAGTTTGTTGAAATAAGCATAAGATTAAGGGAGGTTTTATCTGCATCGGAGAGTGCACGGACATATCCTCGGAATTCAACGGAGTCACAGCCGCCGCTTTGAAGATTTCGGATCTGTTTATCTGTTTTTGAGCCTGAAACGGTACGTACCGGTATTATTTTTTTTGCATCGGTTATAACAATGTAGTAAAGAATATCGCCTGCATCGGATTCTGCCGTTCCGTCCATTTCCCCATCGATATGTGTCAATTCCCCCCTTATTTCTGTTCCTACGGTCAGACTATCAAAATCCGATTCTGATACTAACTGAGGGAGATTTTCATTTGACTGAATCATTTTAATTCCCGCACTTATCTGGTCTATTATAAGTAATATGCAGACAGCGGCCATTATTATTTTTGCAATTTCCCATTTACTGCCTGTAAAATTGTTATTTTTGAACATATCCAATCACCAATAAAAATCACACGGATTCGTTATTTTTCAGTTGAGCGGCTCTGTCAGCGGAAATGAGAGCGTCAATAATTTCATCTATATCACCATTAAGTATATCATCAATCTTATACAGAGTCAGCCCGACCCTGTGATCTGTAACCCTGCCCTGCGGGTAGTTGTAGGTGCGTATTCGTTCGCTCCTGTCACCCGTTCCTACTTGGGAGCGACGTTCGCTTGCAACCTGATTCTGTTGTTTTTGTCTTTCGGCCTCGAGAAGTCTTGATTTAAGTACCTTCATAGCCTTGTCCTTGTTTTTATACTGACTTCTTTCGTCCTGACATTCAACTACAAGACCAGTCGGAAGGTGTGTTATGCGTATTGCAGATTCTGTCTTGTTAATATGCTGACCTCCCGCACCGCTCGAACGGTATGTGTCAATTTTAAGATCCGTGGGGTCTATATTTACTTCAACGTCCTCCGCTTCAGGCAGAACTGCAACCGTTACTGTTGATGTGTGTATCCTGCCCTGAGTTTCGGTATCGGGTACCCTCTGCACTCTATGCACTCCGCTTTCAAACTTCAGTCTTGAGTATGCTCCCGCACCGTTAATCATAAAGCTTACTTCCTTAAATCCGCCAAGCTCCGTTTCATTTGCACCAAGAAGTTCGGTGGTCCAACCTTTTTTGGCAGAATACATCGAGTACATCCTGTATAGAACAGCGGCAAAGAGTGCGGCTTCCTCGCCGCCTGCACCGCCTCTGATTTCAACAATTACATTTCTTTCATCGTTGGGATCTTTTGGCAGAAGAAGGATTTTCAATTCCTCGTTTATTTCCTCAAGCTTGTTTTCACATTCGCTGATTTCCGTTTCTATCATCTCTCTCAGCTCATTATCCTTTTCCTCGTCAAGCATTTCCTTTGCACCCTTGAGTTCATCGCTGTACTTTTTATATTCCTTATATTTAAGTGCTATTGGTTCAACTGACTTAAGCTCTTTCATTGTCTGAGTATATTTTTCTGCGGATGCCGCAACCTGTGGATCGCAGAGCCTCAATGAAAGCTCCTCGTACTTATTTTCGAATATCTTAAGCCTATCAATCATACTGTATCTCCTTATATGCTGTCAGTCTTACTATTCTGTATTGCTTCTGTTTGACGTATCACTCTGCGTATATTTTTTTCTGCTTTCGAGCGAGGAATCATTATTTCATGTCCGCAGCCGAGGCAACGTATTTTGAAATCCATGCCTACACGCAGAACAAGAAATTTTTTATTATTTTCCTTGCCGCAAGGGTGTGCCTTCTTCATTTCAAGAATATCATTAAGTCTTATATCCATAAATACCCTCCTGCTGTATATTAATATTATATCACTCTTTATTTTGTATTACAATTATTAAAATATAATTTACCCTTGAAAAAGAAAGGTACAGTATGATATTATTTTATATAGAATGTATATATCGTGTCCTTGTATTCATATGTATCGGGAATTTTGCAGATGCTTTAAAGGTTTTAAGCTAATCTTATCTTTTTCTTAATATTATTGGAATAATGAGTTAAATTTCATATTGTAATATCTAAAAGTCGGTATGAATGATTAGCCTACATGATGTTATACTGCTTTTTTGGGGGGTGAGTTTATGTCTGCTGCAAAGCCAATTGTTGTTATGAAAAGATATGAAATGAAATATATTCTCAATCCTATTCAAAGGGAATATCTTGTAAAAAAGCTTGAGGGACATATGAAAGTAGATAAGTACGGTCTTACATCCATAGCATCATTATATTATGATACTCCCGATTACAGACTTATAAGAAATTCCCTTGAAAAGCCTGAATTTAAGGAAAAGATGAGGCTGCGTTCATACGGTCTTGCTGATGAAAATTCTCCGGTGTACCTCGAAATTAAGCGGAAAGCATACGGAATAGTTTATAAAAGACGTGTACAGTCCAGAATTCCTATTGTCGATAAATTTTTCAGCAGGGAGGCGGATATATGTGAGGGAGGTCAGATTAATCGTGAAATTACCGCTTTCAGGGATTATTACAGAACTCTTATTCCGACCTGCCTTATTATTTATGACAGGGTTGCATATTATGAACCAAACGGTGACCTCAGATTGACGATTGACAAAGATCCGAGATACCGCACGGCTGAGCTTAATCTGACAAGCTCAATGGACGGAATTTCACTGCTTGACGAAGGATACAGTATCCTTGAAATAAAGGTACAGCAAGCAATGCCCCTTTGGCTTACGCAAATTCTTTCAGGTGGTGGAATTTATAAAAGCAGCTTTTCAAAATACGGAGAAGCATATACAAGACAAATACTGAAAGCAAAATGAAAGGAATTATAATTATGTTTGATTCTGTCTATTCGGTACCTGTTCAGGCATCAGAGTTTTTTCTTATGATGGCTGCATCAATATTTTCGGGTTTTTTGTATGCTTGGATCATGTCATTCCGCATACCGTCTACAAAGAGATTTTTTATAGTTGTCGCAATTATGCCGTTTATCGTATCTGCGGTTATCACCTTTGTAAACGGAAATATCGGAGCAGGCGTTGCAGTGGGGGGAGCTTTCAGTCTTATACGCTTCAGAAGTGCGCCGGGAAGTGCTGAGGAAATAGCTGCGATACTTATAGCCATGGGATCGGGGATAGCCTTCGGAATGGGTTATATAGTATATGGGATCGTTATTCTTGTTCTTCTTTCAATTTTATTTGTTTTCCTTTCCATGATTCATATATTTGAACACAGCAAAATACAGAAGGATAAGCTGCTTAGGATTACAATTCCCGAATCACTTGAATATTCGGAGGTATTTGACGATACTTTCGGAAAATATCTTAGCAGCTATGAGAACGTTGGTGTAAAAACAACGGCGATGGGCTCAATGTTCAAGCTTTCGTTTAAAATAAAGATGAAGAATAAATCAGAGGAAAAAGCTTTTATAGACGAGCTGAGGACAAAGAACGGGAACCTTGAAATTTCAATATTACCATATTCGGAACAGGAATATCTATTGTAATATAATCTGTATTAATATAATTAGGGACTGTCGCTTTAAGTGCGTTGATACTTAAGGCGACAGTCCTCATGCATTTAATATTTCTACTATAAGTGAATTTGAAACCATAAAGCCTTTTTCAGTGAGAGTGAAACCGTTACCCAGGATTTTTGTAAGACCGACTGCTTCAAAGCGTTTGGCTCTATTTATATACTTTTCGGGAATATCAAAGCCGAAATGCATACGGAAACGGTCGTTTGTTATCCCCTCGGAAAGTCTAAGTCCGAGCATTATAAATTCTTCAATATCTCCTCCGCCCCCGTCAGGGATAATTTCACCATTGTAAAAACGAGAAAGGTTTGCCGGACGGTAAAAACGTCTTCCACTTAAAAATGAATGAGATGAAGGTCCGAAACCTATATATTCCTCATCGTGCCAATATTTAAGATTATGCTTGCTTTCATATCCTGCTTTGCAGAAATTGGATATTTCGTAATGACTGTACCCGTACTCTTTCATAAGTGAGCAAAGATACTCATACATATCGGAGATGTGTTCGTCATCAGGCAAATTTAATTTATCCATGTTCTGATAGAATACCGTGCCTTCTTCAACCTTAAGAATATATGCCGATATATGCTTTGCTCCGTGACTTGCACAAAAATCCACGGAACGCCGTAGGCTTTCGTTTGTCTGCCCCGGTAGGGCTATCATAAGATCAAGAGATATGTTTTCAAAACCTGCATTGTTTGCAGATCTGATACATCTTGCTGCATCTTCGGTATTATGCATTCTGCCAAGGAACCGAAGCTCATTGTCATTTGCAGATTGAAGTCCTATTGATATGCGATTACAGCCGGAGGAAAACAAAAGACCGAAATCTATATCCTTTTTTTCAGGGTTTACTTCAACTGTTATTTCCACCTCGGAAATATTGAGATCAAAGGAATTTCTGACAGACTTAATTATTTTCGTGATCCTGTCCGCACCTATGACTGTTGGTGTTCCTCCACCGAAATACACGGTATCGGCAACTATATTTTTATCTTCCGAAAAATCTGTTATCTGACTGCAAAGCCTCTCTGTATACCTATCAAATTCCTGTTCCCCTCCTGCCTTGGAGTAAAAATCACAGTAGGGACATTTATGTCTGCAAAAGGGAACGTGAATATATATACCTTTTTTATTCATATTATTTACCCGAATTTTGGCGTAATATCAGTAATGCTTCGGTAAACATTGAAATAAGTGATGCGGCGAACAGACCGATATCTGTATATTTTAGTGTATTAAAGGCAAACTCGAGATCCTCGCCATTAGGACTGTCGTTGAGTACGGAAAAGCCTATAAAGCTGCTCAGCGAGTCGGAAACAGAACTGTTTGAAATAGCACTGTCTATCAAGTATGTTGTTACAACAAAAAATATTAGAATAACTATAAGTGTGCTTGTAACTACAGGAACAGCGGGCTTATTTAGTATGGCAACAGCAAAGGCTGAAAGAATCAGTCCCACCGCCGCAATAATAATAATTGGGTTTATCATTTTTCATCACCGGTTTTTGTTTTATTAAGAAGAAAGGCTGTCTTGAGTATTGCAACCTGAGTTTTTGCATCCGGAAGCTCATTATTAAGAACCATTTCTACGGCTCTGTTTATAGGTATATGTTCAACGGTTACAAACTCATCCTCATCAAGGTGCTGCTGCTCATATCTGTCTATCTTGCAGAAATACAGGTGTATAATTTCACCGCAATAGCCGGGGCTTGGGTATAGCTTACCCAAAGGAATGTATTCTCTCCCTATGGCGCCTGTTTCTTCAAGAAGCTCCCTTTTACCGTTTTCGAGGGGAGTTTGTCCCTTTTCAAGCTTACCGGCAGGAAGCTCAAGGACAACTTCCTTATATGGATACCTGAACTGACGAACAAAGAGCAGCTCATTATTTTCCGTCAAAGCAGCAACACATACTCCGCCGGGGTGTCCGACTACCTCCCGCATAGCCTTTTCGCCGTTTTCAAGCTCTACGGTATCATGTGTGACATGAATTACCTTTCCCTCAAATATATCCTTAGTTTCAATAGTTTTTTCAAAAAGCCTCATAAATTTCCCTCCGATGATTCAATATCTATATTATAGCATATATTATTATTGTGTTAAAGGGGAAGTTTAATAAAAAAGGAAGTCTTTCGACCTCCTTTTCTCATTATTGATAGTATTCTTTTTCTGCACACACGTTACCGTTGGTGTCTTTGAATCGTACAATAACACTTATTCCGCTTTCCTTCATACATTGTTAAACAATTCCTGCAATTTCTTCATATGTTGAGGGCATACTTTGAAGCATTTCCCCAATTTGTTCATCAATGGGTATGAAATCATATTTACATTAAAACACAAGTACGGTTCCGTTTTCAGCATATATATCGGCTGTCATACCCTTATCGAATAACTGCTGCTTATTCCTTATTACTTGTGAAGATCTGCTCGTAAACCACTGTACCGTTTGCATTGATATACCTTACGATAACAGAAATCCCTTCGAGATCAAATGTTTTCTCAAACTTACTTACAAAATCTACAAAGGTTACTTTTGATGGATTGGTGGCGACTTAAAGAACATCTGCGTGCATTTTCGCATCCTCTACATATTCCGAAAATGTGCAATCAAATGCAACAGTCTTATCATCAACCAATGTCATTTAATAATGAATTTAAAGAGTCAAGAAAATATGTCCATAATTCGTCAAATAAATCCCAAATGTCTGAAGTCAAATATATACTGCCACAGGACATGGTTATTGTTTCTTCTGAATAAGTGAAATTATTTGCACAACAAATAACTTTGCTATCACAATGTAAAATACCACCCATGTTCCGGTTCGGATTTTCCAAAGAATTAATTCTGTCATTTGTTTTTATGTATGTATTAATTTTAACCATTATTCAATTCATTGCTTTATTTAATATTACCCGTAAATCGGATAGGGGAGGGGACATATTAACGACTGCCCGGAAATAAAAACAGACATTTATATAGGATTCAGTTTCATGTTTCCTACCAACTTTCGGTAAAACTTATTATGATACATAATCTTCAAAGCATATTGAATACACATGACACCCGTTTTTTTCCAAAGGCAGGATAATAGTTTGCATATACGGTTCAGGGTTCGTTATATCGGAATCAGGATATGTTTTTCTGTCAATATTCAAGTCAATTATAATTTTGTATGTACTTCGGGCAAGAAATACGATACTGATTTTCGAGGCGGCGTTATGTAAACACAATCCAACCATCTCCGTATTACTTTGTTTTTTATTTATAATGTTCTCAAGCTCGGTAATGCTTATATTCCCTTTCTGCCAATCATACATTTCGTCATCGCCGAGAGGTAAATATTCAATATTATTTTCACTATCATAATAAGACCAACCTATTTTTGTAAATAAGTTGATAATATCAAGAATTTTTTCGGAATACTGTCCGCAGTCAACCGTTAAGAGTGCTTCTCTGCCCATAATACCCTCCGTGGTAATTTTGCTGATATGTTTTATTAGCCTATGTACTTCTGAGTTAATGCTTTAAAATAATCTCTTAAACAAAACAGCTCATCTATCTCTATTTCAGACTTGAAAATATATTTTCCGTAATTTTCAAGATATGAGGTAAAAAAATCCGGATTATAAATATTACCGAAGCCGTTATATAATTCAGTCACCAACAAATAAAGCTTATCATTATATTTATAAATCCATGTTGCACGATCGTTGGTTTCAAAACAACAGTACCTTTCACCAATCCACCGACCGCCTTCACCTAAAATTATATCCTGATAAATCTGCTCGTTCCACATCTGATTATAATATTCATTTAATTGTTTGCCTAAATGATCGGGTTCAAGTTTTTCATCAAGAATAAAGCTGTCCGTATTCTGTGTATATGAATTAAATACATTATAGTAAAACAGGATATTGTCATCGGCAATTAATATCTTTTTGCAACCGTACTGCAAATACAATTTAACTGCTTTATAATAGTCGATTTCTTCGGGATCATATTCAATATATAATTTATACAGTGCATTATTTATTATTTCGTATTCATTCATTTAACCTTTTCCATATCATTTTTACAAGTTGTTACGGATAAAAGAATTATTTCCCCACTCAGGCAAACAACAGATGTTCTGAGTGATTCTTTTCATAGCTTCCCAATCTTTTTAGTATCATTAGTCGGGATTATATTCCTTTTCCGCTAATATATTACCGGATATATTTTTATATACAACCTTAGCAGTTATGCTTCTCAGACGATATTCGTCCCTCAACTGGTTTACCAAATCGTAAAATGTTTGCTGATAGGTCTCGCTTTCCAACAGCTCGTTGAGCATGGATGCCTGGCTGCTGTCAATGCCGACATTGAACTGATATTCACATATCACCGTGTTTCCTTCGATAGAACAGGTGGCTGTCATTTCGTCAGTTGAATTATTTTCTGCAAGTGTCTGAAGCTCATCTATCTTTGAAGTTTCCCTGTAATAATCCTCCAATGTGGCAGGTGAGCAAGCGGCAGCACAAAAGGTAAGAGCCAATGCGGCAATCAGTATCGGCAATGCCTTTAATACTTTCTTCATTATTTACATCCTCCATATATGTTTTATTTTTTAGATGATTATATCATAAATATTTTATGTTTTAAATCGTTATTTATGCCGAAAATAACATATGTGTGAGGATACATTATGTATATTTTGAGGAATGCTGTTGTACCTTCATTGCTTTTGGTCGGTGAGCATTATTTTATAAAAATAAAAAATGATACCTTCGATTTTACAACCGGAGGTATCATTCTTAATCAGATTTTTATTATTTTGCCGAGACGATTTATCAGTATAACAGACACAGCAATTTTTGCAGCATCCGGTATAAGAAACGGAATAACACAACTTGATAGTGCAGCTGCGATGGTCGTTGGATTTCCTTGATTGTTCATTACAAGCATAAACCAGACTGTACCGAAAATGTAACAAATTATATCCCCGATAATAATGGCAACGGTCATAATCCATATTTTCTTTTTGAATATATCGCCGGCAAGCCCAACAATTATCGCTGTAAATATAAATCCTATTATATATCCTCCCGTTACTCCTAAAAGCACTCCGAAGCCACCGGAAAATCCATTGAAAACAGGTACTCCCACCGCACCGAGGAGTATGTATATGAGTACACTGATGGTTCCTCTTTTAGCTCCCAGAATACCACTTGCCAAAAATACCCCAAGAGTCTGAAGCGTAAAGGAAACCGGACCGAGGGGAAGACGTATTTGCGCACATATTGCTATAACTGCCGCAAACAGTGCGATATATATCATATCGGAAAGTAGTTTATTGCGTTTTTTGCTTTTCTCTCTCTCATTGCTTATCATTTCTGTTTTAGCCATAATTTGTTCCTTCCTTATTGTTAATATAACATAGGTTTATGATTTTGTTGTATTTATTCCTATGCCTGTCATATTATAATACATATTTGCTGAATTGTCAACTATTATATT
>CANRAN010000003.1 GCA_947628595.1 uncultured Clostridia bacterium
TTGACGAAAAACACTATTGCCCTTATTGTGGTAAAAAAATAAAATGATTAAAAATCAAAAAGTCCGCCACTTGCAAATAAGTGCAGGCGGCGGAAAATTTTAAAAAAGAAGGGGTGTGATATAAATGCCGATAAACAAAGTAATTGATAAAGCCGGTAAGCCCGTTAAAAAGGATGGTAAGCAAAAATAGTGTTACTCAAAAAATGAAAGGTGGAGACAGGATTATGCCTCCTAAAAACAGAAGTTCGATACGAAATATAGGCATACCCCAACCACTGAAAATAGTTCTTAACGACCATTATGACCGCTGTCGGTCTATTCAAGGGTTCAATGATAGTTATTATGTATGCGGTGGAATTAAGCCTTTGAGAGATACCACAATCGAGAAAGCAAATAAACAGTATGCTTTAGCCGCAGATTTAAAACAAATCCGTATCCACGATTTCAGACACTCTCATGCTTCACTTCTCGCCAATAATGGGATTAATATTCAAGAGATTGCACGCAGACTCGGACATTCAGATATTAAAATGACACTGCAAACCTACTCACATTTATACCCAAAAGAAAGCGAAAGAGCTTTGCAGGGGTTCTTGATAATACAATTTAAAAAATCCCCGAATTGCGTTTAAAAAAATGATAATTCGGAGATTTTTCAGGGATATAAATTAAAAATCCGCCCAACAAGCGGATTTTTAGGTATTGAGCGGAGGACAAGGGATTCGAACCCTCGCGCCGGTTTCCCGACCTAATCCCTTAGCAGGGGATCCCCTTCACCACTTGGGTAATCCTCCAAAAGTGAATTTATCATCCCGATATCAGAGGATACCGGGGATAAATATGTGGCGGAGAGGATGGGATTCGAACCCATGTGTCCTTTCGGACAAACGGTTTTCAAGACCGCCTCGTTATGACCGCTTCGATACCTCTCCGTGTGTCTGCTGTCTGCGACTTTATAATAATATCATATTCGGAATAAAATGTCAATAGGAAATTTAGTGATTTTTTATTGCTAAATTTAATATTTATAATAAGCAGATATAAAAAAATTCAGAGCAATAACAGTCATACAAAACAAATAGATATAATGATACAGCAAAATGATTATGGGAAACAGAAATACGTTGAGTTAAGGTTATATGCACCGCAGAATGAATGATTTACAACCGGGATTATGAATCCGTTTTGAATATTTCAAAGTAATACACCCGACAAAAAACACTGAACAAAAAGACTACGTCTGCGTCTGATGTATAATCTGTTGAATCTTTTGGTATATATAATCGGCGGAGTAACCTTTATTAGAGAAAAGAATCGCCGCCGATTTTCTGTATCATGGCTTAGGTAAAAATACTATGTAAGCCCCTATGTCAACTTATCCCTGTATTGCATCAGACTAAGGTTTGTTAATAATATTCCTCAAACTCGGGATAATCCCATTTTTTGAAATCATCTGATTTTCCTACGCATTTTTTCAGATCCTTTATGTTAAGGCTCAGCTCATCAAGCTTATCAATATCTCGTGTTTTATCATAATCTTTAACCTCATTTTCGAGATCAACGTAACCAATATCATTCAGACCGGAAAGAATACCATTTTCAGAGCATTCTATAATGCATGGATGTAACTTTAGGGATATGAATTTATGATCATACAGATCATGCTCAGAGCTTGCCAGACCATAGAATTTCTTTACTTCATAAAATCCGATACTTCTAAATCCCCTCGATCTCATATATGCACACCACCTTCTGTGTTCAAGCCACGCAAGCCTATGACGTAATTTTTTCTTTTCTTCGTCCGTCTTCCCGTCATATACATTGCATTTTGCAAAGTACTCAAATTTTTCTTCCGCCGGATCATACAGACTGCCGGATTCATTTTCGGTATAATTCTGTTCATCGGTAAACATGGATTTTTCATAAAATCCTGCCGAAAAAACCTTATATTTCATATGTGCCTTTCTTGCAAGATTTGACTCATACGAATACATATCCTTATATATCCTGAAAGAATCCTTATCATTTCCGGCATACCTCTGACCTGTCCGGTCGGCAGCATATATTATACCGTCCTGAAATACATTCCTTATATTATACACATCCTCCAGGCACCCAAATGCATTCATATAAATATCCGACATTTCATCCTCTGCATTATAGTGTCTTTTGCTGTTTTCGTTAAGTTTGCGGCAAAGCTCTGAATTATATATGAGATACGATATTACGGTTTTAGGACACGTCATATCATTGAAATGCTTTTCTGCCACGATTTTTCTAATCTTATCCGCAACAACAAAATCATCTTCATCATAGCCCAAGGCAACTATATAGTAATCCGTATCGGAAATTCTTTTTTCATTGAACAGACGTGTAAACAGATCAGACTTTACATCTGCTTGATAATATTTATAATCCATATACGGAGGAGAATAACGGATATTTTTATTACCTGTTGAATATTTCAGAAGTTCACTTTCCGTTTTTCCGCTTTCAAGTATTTCCGGACATATCCAGTTAAGCCGTCCCTCAAATGATTTTTCAACCGAATCTATCCCATATGTGCTGCTTTGTTTTTCCTTTGAAATTACGTTTATTTTCAGTTTGCAGTCAAGAATCTGTCCGAACCAATAGACCGCAAGAAACATTTCCGTACCTATTGAACCGCTGCCGAGTATCGTAACAGTAAGCTCAGATTTATTTTTCCCGATAAGCGGCTGATACAGCGGTTTTTGCTGAAGCAAATTTTCAGCAGTGTATTTCATAGTGTTTATCGGTATAATTGCAGGCATAGAGTCAAATATTTCTCTTTCCTTTTTGCTCAAAAGATACTGTAAATAATTCAAGGCGGCATTTTTTTGCTTTTCATCTATTTCCGGTTTCCCACTACTGATAAGTTTATTGTAAAGGTCGCTAATTCTCAGTCTGTTATCAACTGTGAGAATATCCTTAACTACATCCTTCAAACATTGTGTTTCATTCTTTAATCTGTTATTTTTATCATTTACCTGATTTTGAATCCGCTCGCAGGATTTTTCCGCCTCTCTCATAAGGGAGTCATGGTCAAGTGAGCCTTCATATTTACCGATCAGATTTGTAAACATATCAAAGAACTCTTTGTTATTCCTATTTTGTTTACTGATATCATATGCAAGCCTGCAAATCTCCGTTTTGTTATAATTTCTATCAGTAAGCTGCCCTGCAAGCCGCTCTACATATCTGAGGTACTTATTAAAATCGGGCATTTCACTCTTCTTATCTTCCATGTACTTTTCTACATCAAATACAACCAAATCGACATTTCCGCCCGTATCGTGTTCTCTATTAAATTGGGCATACAGCTTTGATTTTTCCAAGTCAATAATTCTCTCAACTTTTTCCTCAATAAAAGAAAATTTTCTATCAGTTGAAAAAACATATATAAACATATCCTCACTTCTGCCCCTCTTATTTCCCGTAAGAAACTGCATCAGATTATCTATATTAATTTTTTCTTCCTTACTGATCAAAAAAATATATGTTTTGTTTTTTCCGACCCTTTTCAGAGAATTAAGGTGTATGATGTCAGTCTTGATACATATCGCACCCATTGCCTTTGCCTCAAGAAGTAACTCTGTACTTTCCTCCCCTTTTCCGGAATATGCGCCTGCAAAAATTAATATGCATTTTCTTCTTTCGGGGTCACTCATTATACTCCTCGCCATAGCAACGGAATTTTCATTAAGTTCACTAAAATAATATTTGTCCTTCAAACTCAGTCTTGACACAAACAATTTCAAATCAGGAAAAATATCCGCAATTATATCAATTATAAATGCTCCGCCTATGACAGGAGCTATAATATTAAGAAATGACGAATATACGTCATATAATATTAAAGCTAAATCAGAATTACCGAAAAACTGATTTACCATTTCTTTACCGTTCAGGGTGTAGCTTGTATAATCCTCGTCCATGGTGAATGTTTGAAGGCTATGTATAAAACTGTTTGTAAATTCTTCAAGCCAATTCAGTTGTCCTATACCGTTATTTTGTTCACCATCCGAAAGAAACAAAGCGGAATATCCGGCAACTGCATATCTCAGGCAAAACACCGACAACAAAGTCAAAGCGGTTATCCAAAGCATTCTGTTGGATAATAATGATACCGAATTAATAAAATAGCTGTGCGGATGTTTTTTATAAAAAAGTGCCTTCCTGACATAGTGTGCAATTATTATTCCAAATATGGACACAAAAAACAATGGTGATAAAAATAAAAATATTTTTATTTCAATTTCACTGAACATATTTTATACCTGCTTTATAATTTTTTATCTCTCGATGTTGGAGTTTTTTCTCACTCAATATAATCCTAAAAATCAAGCTTTTCCTGAACGGAAATATGTTTGTCATAATTTCCGTTAATTCGTACATACAGTAATACATTTATTTCAGCCTTTCCTCACCAATTTCGTTCATAATATCATCTATTACCTCACCTGTGGGGATAAATACCTCAATAACACCAACTTTCAGTTCTTCATTTAATGAAAGCATTTCTTCGTCCGCTCCTCATCCGATTCATAATATTTGTTTATCCTCTATTATATTTTGATATAATAGAGTTTTTAATTTTATTCTTTTTCTTCGGAGTCATGTTACCGACCGCCTTTACCAATAAATCAAATTATTTCAATACAATCTGATCATCACAAATTTCAATAAAATTTTCAATGGTTTTCAGTGCCGCATCAAAATATTCACTTGTTGCCTTAGTAACACGCCCCGAACCGCATTGACTGCTCAGATAACGATAAAGGCTATTTCTGTCAATTGATACATTATGCCTTATAATTTCAAGCATACCCGCCCCAAGCTCCTCAGGTGCAATCTGCTTTATGTCACGCTCAGATTCACCCTCACAGCGGAATTGTATCTTGTCCGCACTATCCACACCGAGATACAGAAAACCATCACGTCGGATTATCCCGTCATTTTCACAGTCTGACATTAATTCCTCATATTTTTTTTGAACAACATTTGTCACCTTTTCCCTACCGAAATACTGCACAGTTCTCTTAAGAAGCAGCTCCTCGGAAAGGGGGGCTTCAATTTCCAGTATTTCCCTTACCATTCCCTTAAAATCACCAGGAAGATACTTTTGACTTAGCTTTTCTATATCGGCAGTCTTGTATGGAGAAAATGTAATGTGCTTCTCCTCTGCTTCTTCCTCAAAGCTTTCAGCAGTTGTATTTGCAACAGGCTCAGGCTTGACCACCTCAACTTCTGTGGTACTTACAGCCTCTGCTGCTGCCTCCAAAAGACGCATCTGCTCATCATTCCTGTTGCGGAACCAATCGGTAGACCATATACGATAGAACTTCCAGCCCATACGTTCCAGAATTTCCTGTCTCAGTCGGTCACGGTCACGTGCATTTTCGGAGGAATGATATGCCGCACCGTCACATTCAATAGCAAGCACATAATCGGAGCTATCCGGCCTTTTTAAGGCAAGATCAATCCTAAAGCCTGATCTGCCGACCTGTGTATCAACATAATAATTATTTTTACGTAAAAATTCACAAACCTCAAGCCCGAAAACAGAATTAAACCGATCATATTCACCCACACTTACATCACGCTTCAATGCTATATCCCCGTTTTCGGCAAAATCAAGATATTCCCTCAGAAGTCTTGCTCCCTCGGCCGAGGTACGACTTAAATCTATATCGGAATAATGTATGGATGTTACAAGCTGTACATTATCCTTTGCACGAGTAACCGCAACATTAAGCCTTCTCTCCCCTCCGACACGGTTAAGCGGTCCGAAATTATGCAAAAGTCTGCCCTGTGCATCAATTCCGTATGCCACGCTGAATATAATTGTATCTCTTTCATCACCCTGTACAGTTTCAAGATTTTTTATAAAGAACGGCTCTTTCCTATCGTCCTTGAAAAAGTATTCTTTTTCGGGCATACATTTTCTGCGTTTAGACAACAGCTTATCAATAAGATTCTGCTGCGCAACGCTGAATGCAACCACTCCGAGACTTCTGTCAGGATATTTCTCTATATTTTCATATATAAGATCAACTATAAATTCCGCTTCCTTATGGTTTGTATGTGCCTTACGGTCGAATATACCGTCTACATAGTAATAATCAACTCCTATTCCTTCAGCATCTGTTTTTGATGATGGGAAGGTTATAAGGTCATTATCATAAAAATTCTTATTTGAAAATGTGATAAGCTGTTCATAGCGGCTTCTGTAATGCCAACATAGGCGAAGCTGCCGCATAAAGGTTGAGCATAAATCAAGTATGGATTCAAAGTCCTTTATATCTTCCGTTTCCTCGTCATTTTCATCTGCTTCAACCGTTGCACTAAAGAAATTACTCGGCGGCATTTGCTTTGAATCTCCAACGACAATCAGCTGTTCCGCCCTATATATCGCACCGATTGCATCCTGTGGGAAAATTTGTGACGCTTCATCAAATATAACAACATCAAACTTAACGGAATCAGCCTCAAGAAATGTACTTACGCTCAGAGGCGACATCAGGAAACATGGCTTTATACATTGTACAAGCTCTCCTATTTCCGCAAGCAGCGTACGGATACTCTTCTGTTTTCTCTTTTTCTCTCCCTCACGGAGTAATACAGCAACCGCACTTCCGGGAGCTATCATATCCAGCGAGGGACGTTTCTCCGACAGCTCGGCTCGAATTTTTGCCTTGTTTATTTCAAACAGTTCCCTATCCTTTTCGGCAAACGTTCTTACTGCTTTATCCTGAGAAATTCTATCTGTTGCAGAAATAACGGGTAACTTTGATAAAACCTGATGTATCCACTGAAAATAAAACTGCTTTTTAAACGCACTGACAAAAGACCCTTTAGAAATATTATTAATTATTGCGATATCTATATACGGAATAATTTGCTTTTCTTCGAGACTTGAAAGTAAGGCGGAAAAATGACTCCAGTTATCAAGCTTATCCATAACATTAAGACAGTCGTTACATTTAATCCGTGCCTTTGCACAGTCAGTCTTATATATATCAAAAACCGAGCTGTCAAAATACCTTGCGATATTATCAGTTACAGCGGCATTACAGCTTAAAAAAGCTCTGTCCAATCCGTCAGCATATTCGGAAAAATTACTGCGTTCCGAATCAAAATTATTATAATCAGGCAGCCTTCCGAATGAAATACCTCTTGAAAGAATCGATTGCAGCGCATCCATCTGTTCAATCACATAACTCCAGTCCGTCTGCACTCCATTATAGGCTGTACCGACAAATGATTTTATCGGTGTTTCTGTTTCATTAAATTCCTCTGTTTTCTTCTGATAATCGGCAAGGCTCTGCGTAATTTTGAGTGCCTCGCTATATGACGGTTTCTTACCGTTTTTTCTGCATAGCCTTAATGATTTTCTCATCTGTCTGTACTCAGAACTGAACATTCTTGAAAATCTTCCGTTGAACTCCCTTGTCAGCTTCTTATTATATTCAAAACCGTTAATTTTATATATATCCTCATCATATTCCTCTTCAATAGATGATTTACAGGAAAATATATCATTTCCCATTGTTTGTAACTTCTTTAAGGCGGAATATGTCATATCAAAATTATCATTTTCCAGCAAAGACGGCATAATTATCCGGGATTGAGCAGCAAGTCGGAAAAACGAACCCCAAAAAAGTGCTTGTTCTATATTTGAACAGGGTATGCCGTACTTTTCAGAAATTTCAGTTAAAATCGGCTGCAATATCTGTATAAGCTGTACTGCCGAGGTAAGATTGTTTTTTACATCAGTCTTAGCCTGATATGATGTATCCCTGTTTATATATCCATACCATGGATTATTTTTGTAATTATATCCTATTGAAGGAATGTACTCTACGTATTGCTCAAGAAGTCGGACAGCTTCTGTCAGATATTCCTCCCCCTTTTCGGTGAGCCGGGGTAATGCCCATTCCACATCCGGTGCAGACCTTACCGAAGAGAAGGCCTCATACAGCTCATACAGGCTCTTTTTGATAACGGGATGCTGCCTATGCAGCTCATCGGCATATTCATCGAGTTGCTTTTGTGCCTGCTCCTTTATCTCAATTTCATTATCAGCCTTGGATGATACTGTACTTTTATTTGTTCGGAGTGTATGACATATATCAGCTATTACATCCTTTTTATTTGCCTTATGGCTGTGAAGCTGCAAGCAGAACTCAGACAGCCCCACCTGCCTCAGTTTATCATATACCACATTAAGAGCGGCAAGCTTTTCCGAAACAAACAATACCTTTTTGCCGTCACTCAGACATTCCGCAATAATATTAGTAATTGTTTGACTTTTACCCGTTCCCGGAGGACCCTGTAAAACAAAGCTTTTCCCGGATTTCGCCATATTTATTGCTTCAATTTGACTTGAATCCGCATCTACCACATTATGTAATTCAGCCATTGACTTATCTGTATTACCGCCGCTTTCACCCTCAGACACCGAATCATCTATCTTCTCACCGAGGATTTGACGTATATTCCTGTTTGCAAGTATGATTTCCTTATTATCTTTCAGGTCACGATACATATTTATTTTCAAAAATGAAAATATACCTATCTTACATTCTGCCGATACAGTCCACTGTAATTTCTCAACGATTTCCCTAACCTTTTCTATATATTCCGTCAGACCCTCGTCACTGTATTCGGGCAGCTTTATACCAAGCTCAGCATCCAATTTATACGCAAATGTCGGGTTTACTATTATATCATCACCTGTTGATTTTATGTAGTACGGATCGACTGCGGATGCCTGACTGAACTGAATAGGTACAAGAAGTAACGGTGCCTTGTATATAATATCCGAGGAAGTGTTTTCTCTCCAATTAATGAATCCGAATGCCATATATGCAACATTTACACCTGTTTCCTCGATAAATTCCCTCGTCTTTTTATCAATATTCTTTAAAGCAGTAAGTGGGCTTGCAGCGGCATTATACAAAAGTATCTGTGTCTGCTTTTTCAGTTTTTGTGAATACTCATCAAGATAAGCAGATTTTTCATCTGATGTTCTATTTTTTTTGAGATTAATTTTATTTACTTCTGATTCTTCCTCTGTTTCGTCATCCTCATCTGCAATTTTCGGGTCATAAACCTCTAATGTAGTATCCCCGTCAATTTTATCAAACAATACGTCTGTTATCGGAAGCAATACCTCTACCGTCGATATTTTAGTATCCTTGAAATTTATAAGATTATTGCGTTTTCCCGTGTCAAGCAATAGTTCGGCAAGCTTATCGAGTTTTTCCGTATTCATAAAATCCCCACCTCTGCATATTTTATACCATAATAGATGATTTTTTTCTGCAAAAAATAACATCAATAATTATAGTATATCATATATGAGAAATTGATACAATGTTAATTTACAAATTGTCATATTTGTTAAAATTTATGTTAATAATATTACTTATTAACACTTGAAAACCTATTAATCATATGGTATTATGGTAGAAAGTTCCGAAGGAGGTATAAACATTGAAAATTTCAACAAAAGGACGATATGCTCTGCGTATGCTTTTAGATCTTGCCGAGCACTGTAATGACGGTTATATTGCACTAAAGGATATCGCAGCACGTCAGAACATATCTAAAAAATATCTTGAACAGATTGTACCTGTTTTAAACAGATCCGATATTCTGAGTACCAACCGTGGCTATCAAGGTGGCTATAAGCTCGCCAAGACTCCTGATAAATATACTGTGGGTGATATACTCCTCCTTACAGAGGGAAGTCTTTCTCCTGTTGCCTGTCTTGACCTTGACCCTGTTGAATGTCCACGCAGCGCACAGTGTCCTACTCTCCCGATATGGCAGGGATTGAAAAAGGTTATTTGTGATTATCTGTATAGTATAACACTCCAGGATATCCTTGATATGCAAAGCAAAGAATATGTAAACGATTATGTAATTTAAATCAATTTTTTTGCTCATTCATGTTTATGAATATTATTTAATGATTAAAGCACTGTAATTATCACTATTCTTCTTTTTATACAACACTTTTTTCTTAGAGGATCATAATTTTAAAAATTTTAAAAAAAATAAAAAAAACTGTTGACAAACAATCGGTAATATGGTATTATAATAAAGCCGTCGGAAAACGGCGGAGAAAAATAAGCTGGTGTAGCTCAGTTGGTAGAGCAGCTGATTTGTAATCAGCAGGTCGGGAGTTCGAGTCTGTCCACCAGCTTTTATATTCGGGGGAGTTCCAGAGCGGTCAAATGGGGCAGACTGTAAATCTGTTGCTTCGGCTTCGGTGGTTCGAATCCGCCCTCCCCCATTTGTTTGAATGGCGCACGAGCAAGGATGTAATTTCCTTGCTCTTTTTTGTGCGGTAAGCTTATTTCATTATCACAGCCGATTTCAAAAAACAGCCCCCGACAAAGTCCTGCACTTTGTCGGGGGCTGTCGTTTTTTTATCCTACAATCGAAACCGTATTTTTTCTGAACCAATAATCAAGCTGGATTATATATGCAAGTATCTGGGGCGCGCGCATAAGCTGTCCGTACCATGGGGATGATATCTGATCGGGATTTTGTATTATGCTTTCCACTCCATCGGGATCAAGTATATCCTTTATCGGAGATGTGCTGTCCGAGAGAATTTCTCGTACCTTGTTTGCACATAGCTCAAAATACAATGGGTTATGTGTTTTCGGGTACGGACTTTTCTTTCTGTCAATAATACTGTCGGGAAGGAGACCTCTGAATGCCGCGCGTACTATTCCCTTTTCTCTGCCGTTCAGAGCCTTCATACTCCATGGCAAATTAAATGCATAATCAACTATTCTGTAATCACAGAACGGTACCCTTACCTCAAAGCCGTTATACATAGATGTCCTGTCTTTCCTGTCAAGCAAGGTCTGCATAAACCAATGGAAATTCAGAGAAAACATTTCCCTCATTCTTGCCTCAAGCCTGTTGTCACTTCTTAGCTTTTCAGTGTTATTACAGGTGTCAAGATATTTCTGACGTACATATTCTTCACCCCTCGGAAGAAAATCCTTTCTCAGAATACTTCTTCTTATATCAAGTGAGCGTGACCAAGGGAAATTATCATCAAAAAGAATTTCCTTATTATGATACCACGGATACCCGCCGAAAAGCTCATCAGCACATTCGCCCGAAAGACCGACTGTAAAATCCTCCTTCATTTTTCCGCAAAACAGAAGAAGTGAGGAATCAACATCTACCATACCGGGGAAATCTCTTGCATCTACCGCATCGGTCAGTGCCTTGAAAAGATCATAATTATTGATAGTAACACTATGATGCTCCGAACCGATATAATCTACCATTACACCTATAAATTCACTGTCAGGCGTCGGCTGAAAAAGACTTTTTTGGAAATATTTATCATTATCCGTATAATCTACCGAATAGGTGTCAATAGGATCAAGACCGTTCCTTCTGTTATGCTCTGCCGCTACATAGGAAATTATGCTCGAATCAAGACCCCCCGACAAAAAACAGCAAAGCGGTACATCAGACACAAGCTGCCTCTCAATGGAGTCAATAAGAAGCTCCCGTACTTCCTTTATACTTGTCATTGTATCAGATTCATGCTCATGTGCTTTCAGAGTAAAGTACCTTTCACGCACCATACTATTTCCGTCATATACGGCACATTCACCCGGCAGAAGCTCCCCTACCCCTTTATATATTCCCTGTCCAAGAGTTCTTCCCGGACCTATGAGAAATAACTCGCAAAGTCCCTGCTCATCTATATGCGGTGGAACGAGGGGATTTTTAAGGAGTGTCTTTACCTCCGAGGCAAATATAAGACCCGAATTATATTCATAGAAAAATAAAGGCTTAACACCGATTCTGTCTCTTGCAAGGAATAAATTGTTATTTTTTCTGTCCCATACCGCAAAGGCAAATATTCCGTTTAATTTATATACACAAGCCTTTCCCCAATGAATATAGGATGTAAGTACCACCTCAGTATCGCTGCCTGTATTAAAATTATATCCTTTTTCCTTTAATTCCTCACGAAGCTCCGAGGTATTATATAATTCCCCATTATACACTATCGTATAGCTGTCCTCACCTATATTTTTTGTCATAGGCTGTTTTCCGTTTTCAACATCTATAACGGCAAGACGTCTATGAATAAGTGATACAGGATTGTCAATAAATATTCCACTGTCATCAGGACCTCTCCTTTTCATACTGACAGACATTTCACAGAGGATATCCTCCGCCTCCCTCATATTTAAGCTTTTATCATACCAACCTGCTATTCCGCACATAAAAATCCTCCTATTACTGTGGGACAAATTTAAAAAAATCTGCGGGTCAATTCCTTTTTTCGCAGACTCAAAAGAAAAACGGCACACATTATTATCAGTGCGGCACTTCCGATAAGTGTTGTTGCCGAAAATTCAGCCTCCGTACCACCGAAAACCGAAAAGGTTTCAGTTGTAGGGGAATAAAGCATAAATACTATATAGGCTGCCGTTGTTGAGATTACAGTATTAATCAGCCTGAATAATATATATTTCTCCCTGTTTATCGGAACATTACGCAATATACCGAAAATCTGCATATGAACGCAGATGCCTCCAAAGCCTGCCGCCATTGAAAAATACCATACGGGCAGCGACAGATTTTTTATTTCATTACACGCCATTGTCACCTCTGATATTATCGGTATTATTATTTCCGACTGACGCGGCTGCATACCAAGAATACCAAAAAACGAGGTAAGTAATTCAGCCATGCCCGATTTACTGAAAACATTAAGCAAAAGTGAAAATATCACAACGAGTGCAGTCATTGACATAACAGACTCCGCACCATCTGATGATGCCTCAAGTATTGCCGTTACGGCTGATGATTTTTCTTTGACAGCACCCTTTTCTGTATCCTCGTTGACGGAGTTCTTATTTTTGATACGGCTGTATATTCCGGTACATATGCCGATAATTATGCATGAAAAAATCTGCGTAATATATAATATTATTCCGGCTTCGATATTGTGAAGCATAACGGCTCCTATCGCTGTTATAAGAAAGGCGGGACCGGAGCATACACAAAATAACATCATTCTTTGTGCCTGCTCTGGGGTTATTTTTTTATCCTTATACAATAGCTGTACGCATTTTGCACCTACGGGAAAACCGCCTATAAGGCTTAATATTATTGCTGAGGAGCATACGGGCGGCAGATTGAATAATATCCTTGTAACAGGGGCAAATATTTTTCCGATATATTTATCCGCACCCGAATGCATTATAAAGGACGAAAGTACCATATATGGAAATAATGAGGGTATAAGTATCTGACAGGTGTTTTCAAGTCCCTTCAGTACCCCTTCAACACAGTATGAGGGAAATATAAGCAGCATTGATATAAAACAGAATGAAAGTAAAAGAGGGACGGTCTTTTTTATTTTTACGGCATTAATCATATCATCACCCCTAAATATATATGCCGATGTAATTTTTATATATACTCAAGCATAAAATTTGAAAGAGTAAACGGGGTGATACAATGAAAAGGCAGAAAAAACGAAAACCGACCCAGAGTAATATACTCATGGATAAAATAAACGGTGTGAATATGAATATATGCGGAAACAGAGAGGTTATCTTTGAGGGAAGCCGTGGAATTGTGGAATATAATGAAAATTCAATAAAAATAAATACCGGAAAATATATAGTTGCATTTTCCGGACGCGGACTGCATATCAGGTGTATGAACGAGTTCAGTCTTGTAATTGCAGGCTTTATTACATCTATCGAATATATTATGTGAGGGTCATAATGCTGATTGTAAAATTATTGCGGTGGATATTCGGATATTTTGATTTTGAAATCAAGGGGAGATTTCCCGAAAGATTTCTTAATCTCGCTATACGGAACGGACTTAACCTGTGGAACATGAAAGGCGAAAAGGAGGAGCTTCATGCAACTGCTAAAATTGCCGATAAAAACACAGCCGAGCTTTTTGCACATAAAACAGAAAGTGAATTAATAATTGAAAAGGAACATGGCCTCCCCCATTTATGCAGGGTATATAAAAGCAGACTCGGACTTCTTGCGGGTCTTATCATCGGGGTCGCACTGTGCTGTTGGCTGTCGGGCTTTATATGGAATATAGAGGTCAACGTACCTCCCGAATTAAATGAATACGAAATAAGAACTCGGCTCAGGGAGCTTGGATTTTATGAGGGGGTTCGGTATGACTCTGACAGTATTGATAATATAAAAAGAAAAATGAAGCTGAGTGACGAAAGAATAAGCTGGATCAGCATAAATATATTCGGCACCAATGCTGTCGTGGAATTGAGTCCGAAGATAAGTGCGGATAATGATCAAAATAACGATGACAAAAAAGTAACCGTCAGCAATCTAAAATCTACTGCTGACGGCACAATTACAAAAATAAATGTTCATAACGGTACTGCTATGGTCGAAATAGGCGATGGAGTGCGAAAGGGACAGCTCCTTGTAAGCGGTATTATGGAATATAATGACGGTACAAATGTTATGGCGGACAGTGAGGGTACTGTCTATGCCAAAACCTCACGTTCTGTTACACTCAGCGTACCAAAAAAATATAATCAACCAATCGCCTCTGATGATTATGTATATAAAAGAGAATTCAGCTTTTTTGGTATAAGCTTCCCTATAACCCTTTGCGGTAATCCTATGGGAGAATATTATAAAAAGGAATACAGGCTTAAGCCCACACTATTCGGTAATGCCCTGCCTATAAGTATAACAGAAGAAAAATGGCAGGGGTACGATACCGAAAAACTCACTCTCAGCACTGACGAGGCTAAAAAACTTCTGAATAACAGGCTTAAACTATATGAAATGTTTATGCTGTACAGTGATGACCGTACCATAATTTCAAAAAAGACAAAATTTGAAGAAAAGGACAATATGTACTATCTTACCGTAGGCTATGAGGTCGAGGAAAATATATGTGAAAAATCCTATATTCAGGTAAAGGAATAGGTCGTCATAAATTATCAGTGTTAAAATCAGGTATATATGTCTTGCTTGCGGACTCAAGCTCCTGTGCAAAACCGTCAAGTGAGGTTTCCGACAACTCATTCAACACCTTATCATATTCCCGCGGAGTAATACGGCGGTTTATTTCGGGATAATCCTCGGCATTTGCAACAGGGATGTACTGCCCCATAAGACTTATAAGTATTTTATCGCCGAAAGTTATATCGAGATATCTTATAACCTCAACGGAATTTCTTGTATTGCACGGCAGGATAAGATGCCTTACAATAGTTCCCCTGAGCATAATTCCGTTATCATCAAAAACAGGCTTGCCGGTCTGTCGAACCATTTCCTCTATCGCCTTGGATGCATATTCAAAATAATTCGCAGCACCGGAATATCTTCCCGATATATCGTTATGTATATATTTAAGATCAGGAAGATATACGTCAACTAACCCCTCAAGCCTTTTAAGTGTTTCTACTCTCTCGTATCCCCCTGTATTATAAACAACGGGTATTGACGGCTTATATGCGGTCAAGGCCTCAATAATACTGTCAACATACGGTGTAGGACTTACAAGGTTGATATTATGCACCCCCATAGCCTCGAGTCTTTTGATATGCTCAATCAGCTCAGAAACGGTCACTGTTTTCCCGTAACCCTCTGAGCTGATTTTGTGATTCTGACAGAACACACACGAAAGCACGCAGCCCGAGAAAAATATCGTTCCCGAGCCGTTTTTTCCGCTTATACATGGTTCTTCCCATTTATGAGGAGCTACCCTCGCTATTTTCGGGAGATATCCCATTTTACAAAAGCCGTTTCCGTTTTCTGCTTTTCTCACTGCATTACATTTTCTCGGACATAAGGAGCATTTAATAAAATCAGTATCAATCATAGGCTTCCTCAAGAGCTGCTTTTATATCCGATGAAGATATTTTTTCTATAATTGAAAAATATCCATCTTTTCCTATTTTCAACTCAGAAATACTTCTCGCAAGACAGCATTTATCCCTGAGCTTTTCAATTTCCGATATAAGCTCTTCCGTTTCATTCAATCCGATAATCTTTGCAAGTTCGGACAATTTTTTATCTATATCTGTATCGTTTTTTGAGAGATAACGCATCACGCAGGGCAAAATAACCGCACAAATCTCACTGCTTCCGGTCTGATCAAATTTATTGGCTATCGAATCCGCCAAAGTACAACACAAGCCTTTATCCGTATTTGCAGAGGCTATACCCGCCATGGCGGATGCTTCGGATATTTTTTCTTCAGCGATAATGTTTTTCTCCCCACTCTTATATATAAACGGAAGATAATCGAATATCCTCTTTACAGCCTTTATCGCAAAACTATCCGTATATTCAGAGGAATACTCCGATATATATGCTGAAAGTGCGAGTGCAAGCTGAGTAAATCCGGGAGCACAGTCATGATGTTCAGGAAGTTCTGTATAAAAATCAGAATCAATAATGCTCATATCCGGCATGAGGCTGTAATTCTCAACCGCATATTTTTCAATAGCCATTTCGTCTGTTACAGCGGCATATGGTGTTACCTCCGAACCGTTGCCATATAAGACAGGAATAACGACAAGAAACGATTTTTGATTTTCTTTGGAAAATATTTCATTTGTGTTACGGACATCCCTATAATTTTCAGCTAAATCCCTGATTTTTATATCCGGCTTCTCATAAAGTACACGCATTAATTTAGCAGAATCTGCCGCCCTGTATGTTCCTAATGCTATTATAGTATCTGGTTCAAACAAACACATAGCCTTTGCACCCTTTTCAATGCAGTCAAACGTAACCTCGGACAGCATTTCGTGCTTAATATCACTAAAAATCGTATATTGTATACCGATAGATTTAAGCTTTTTTTCAATCGCATTGACGTAACCATTTTTATATAACTCTGAATCTGTAACAATAAATGCTTTCTTTTTATTATATACGGCTTTCAATTCGTCAAGTGCAGGCTCCATACAGCCCTTTTTAAAATATATTTTTTCGGGTATTCTGAACCAAAGCATTCTTTCACACCTTTCACTCTTTATAAGAATAAAGGTTCTGCCATAACCTGTGCATACTGTCATGACAGAACCTGAAATTTTTAATTATTTACCATAGTATGCCTTCAGATAAATTTCCTTTATCTCATCAAAGAGAGGATATCTCGGGTTTGCTCCTGTACACTGGTCATCAAATGCATTAACAACCATATCGTCAAGCGTAGCAAGGAAATCCTCTTCTTTTACACCATAATCGGCAATAGTTTTCTTAATGCCGCATTTCTCCTTAAGCTCCTCAATCTTTTGAATAAACAGCTCAAGTGTTTCGTTATCGTCCTTGCCATATACACCGCAGAAATTAGCACATTCTACATACCTTTCAAGTGTGTGCGGATAAGCATATTGTGAGAACGTACCCATTTTCGGAGGTACAGGAACCGCATTATATCTGAGAACATAAGAGATAAGCAGTGCATTAGCAACACCGTGCGGTATATGATGATAAGCACCAAGTTTATGTGCCATTGAGTGGCATACTCCAAGGAATGCATTGGCAAATGCCATACCTGCCATTGTTGATGCATTAGCCATTTTCTCACGAGCAACAGGATCATTTGCACCGTTTTCATAGGCTGACGGAAGATATTCAAATATTGTCTTCATTGCCTGGAGTGCAAGTCCGTCCGTATATGGTGTAGCCATAATTGATGCATAAGCCTCAAGTGCGTGTGTAAGGGCATCGATACCCGAAGCACTCGTAAGACCTTTCGGCTGATTCATCATATTGTCTGCATCTATAATAGCCATGTTCGGCATAAGCTCATAATCTGCAAGCGGATATTTAATTCCTGTTTTCTCATCAGTAATAACGGCAAACGGAGTAACCTCCGAGCCTGTACCCGAAGATGTCGGAATGGCAATGAAATATGCTTTCTCACCCATTTTTGGGAAAGTATAAATTCTCTTGCGGATATCCATAAAACGCATTGCCATGTCAAGGAAGTCTGCCTCGGGATGCTCATAAAGCACCCACATAATCTTACCTGCATCCATTGCCGAGCCTCCGCCGAGTGCGATTATTGTATCAGGCTCGAAAAGACGCATAGCCTCTGCACCCTCCTTAGCGGAAGCAAGTGTCGGATCAGGCTGAACATTGTAAAAAGCAGTATGCTGTATTCCAAGCTCGTCCAGCTTATCCTCGATAGGCTTTACATAACCGTTCTTATAAAGAAATTCATCTGTTACGATAAATGCCTTCTTCTTACCCATTACAGTACCGAGTTCGTCAAGGGCAACGGGCATACAGCCTTTCTTAAAATATACCTTTTGGGGTGCTCTGAACCAAAGCATATTTTCCCTACGCTCTGCAACACTCTTTATATTGAGAAGATGCTTTATACCGACATTTTCCGCTACTGAGTTTCCTCCCCATGAACCACAGCCAAGCGTGAGGGACGGAGTGAGCTTGAAGTTATAAAGATCACCGATACCGCCGTGTGAGGACGGAGTATTTATAAGAATACGGCAGGTTTTCATAGCATTGTAATGCTTTTCGATTTTTTCCTGCTGTGCAGGGTGTATATAAAGTGAAGAAGTATGTCCGTATCCGCCATCGGCAACGAGCTGCGCAGCCTTTTCGAGTGCCTCGTCAAAGGTTTCAGCTTTATACATAGCAAGCACGGGGGAAAGCTTTTCATGTGCAAACTCCTCGCTTATATCAACCGATTCGACTTCACCAATAAGGATCTTTGTTTCCTCGGGAACATCAACTCCCGCAAGCTTTGCAATTGTGTGTGCCTTTTGTCCGACGATCTTTGCATTAAGTGCACCGTTAATTATAATTGTTTTTCTTACCTTGTCAAGCTCGTCAGGTTTAAGGAAATAGCAGCCTCTGTCTGCAAATTCCTTTTTAACCTCATCATATATATCTGATAAAACTGTAACGCTCTGCTCGGAAGCACAGATCATACCGTTATCAAAGGTCTTTGAGTGAATTATTGAGCTTACTGCCACCTTGATATCGGCGGTGCTGTCAATAATAACCGGTGTATTACCTGCACCAACTCCGATAGCCGGCTTACCCGATGAATATGCTGCCTTAACCATTCCGGGACCGCCTGTTGCAAGGATAGTATCTGCGTTTCTCATAAGCTCATTCGTAATCTCAAGTGACGGTACGTCTATCCAGCCGATTATTCCCTCGGGTGCTCCGGCCTTTACTGCCGCATCAAGGACAACCTTAGCGGCTGCAATAGTAGATTTCTTTGCACGGGGATGCGGGCTTATGATTATGCCGTTTCTTGTCTTAAGACATATAAGAGTCTTGAATATAGCAGTAGATGTCGGGTTTGTTGTAGGAATAACAGCTCCGATAACTCCGATAGGCTCTGCTATCTTTTTAAGTCCGAATGCGGAATCATATTCAATCACACCGCATGTCTTGGTGTTTTTATATGCATTGTATATATACTCGGAAGCATAGTGATTCTTAATTATCTTATCTTCCTTTACACCCATGCCTGTTTCCTCAACAGCCATAACAGCAAGCGGAATACGAGCCTGATTAGCTGCGATTGCGGCAGCCTTAAATATTTTATCAACCTGCTCCTGCGTATAGGCTGCAAAAATTCTCTGAGCTTCTCTTACCTCTGAGAGCTTCTTATTAAAGCTTTCGAGATCCTCAACAAGACTGCTTGCGGTTGTTTTAACATCGACTTCATTATTATTAGCCATAGTTGTTATTCCTCCATTGATATATTGTACTGTGACCTATTTTCTGCTCCAATACAATAATATTATATAGGATTGTTAAAAAGTTGTCAATATCATTTTTTTACTTTTTCCACACTTCAAATTATTATAAGAAAACATTGGACACATAAATTAATAATGTGCCGTAATTCTTTGGTTATTTTTTATCATATTTCAAATTATTAAAATAACTTTTATGCAAAATGTCGTCATTTTACAAACTCTATTTTTAATTATGCACAGCGATATTTTCAAATTTGCGATAATTTTAGATATTTATACAATTTTTAAAAAAAACAAGTTTCCATATTAAGTAATAAATATATACATAGCAGCTTCGCCCGTATTTATTTTTAACCATGTGCGAAGCCCTGTAATTATGTCGAGCCGACTTTATTCATCTTCCGTATTATACATTTTAAGCATATTTATTATATTCTTTCGCTTTATCATTTTTCCGTTTAAAAATACAAATTCGTTTTCATCACCCTTGGAAAGCTCTTTCAGTTTTTCAATATCCGCCGCATATAATTCCTCTTCAATCGTATTTGTATCGGCTGATATTCTATCCTTATTTTTCTGTTCCTCAATATACGGGTCAATAATGTGTTTTTTAAGCGTCTCATATGAATTAAACACGATAATATATGAACTCATCGTCGGTAAGAAAAGCAGTGTTATTAAACACATTATAGCTGCGATAAGGTAAATATTCCGTGCGAACATAAAAATCGAATATACAACTATTCCCATAAAAGCAAAGGAAAGAATAGTTTTGCTGTGTCCCGCTATTCCTTTAAACACCAACAGAACAGCATTCCTTATTATATCACCGGGTTTCAATTCAACGGTGACAGCCATTGTAAGAAAACTGTTTTCAAAGAACATAAAGAAAAGCGTAAATATTATTGTCATTACAAACGATACTATCATCATTGAATCTTTAAGACCTGTACTGTAAAATGAGAATGTTAAAAAAAGACTGATTACGACAATATACAGAATTATCGAATTTACAATAAAATAAACAAAATTTTCCCTTATTCCTCTGATAAAATCCTTTACAGGATGAAGCACCTCACCAATGGTTATTCTACGGCAGACATAAAACAGACCTGCAAAGAACGGGGATAGAAAAGGAATTGAAAGAAATGACACAAAAATATTATTTATTCCTTCCGTGCTGAGCAAAAACGTTATGCCTGTAAATACTGCTAACGGAATACAGAATAACAGATTGACAAGTGTTATTTTACCGAAATTTTCAAAATATGCACCGAAAAAATCTGATAATGTGAATCCTCTATTCACTTTACTATTTTTTTCCATATACCTACACTTCCTGAGTTATTTTTTTCCGCCGCCTGTTCAGGAAAAATTGAACAGCCATGAAAACATTAAAGAGAACAACATATCAATCGCTGACGAAACAGCCGCAAGAAAAAGCAGCCAAAGCATTGATAACATATATTTTTTCATCTGTATATTAGGGTCATCACTGACTGCCGTTTTTCTGAATATTGATATTATTTTTGTTGAGCTGCGGAATGCCTCTTGGGCTGCCGCAGCAATTACAGCTGAACACAGAAATGCACCAGGCAGTATTATTAGTATATTATATAAAATTCCTGTCAGACCATAAGTACCGTACAGATAACCAGTTGCAAGACCGTATCCATACCCCTTTATGAACGGCACAGCAGCGGAAATAAATCCGCCCCAAACGGAAAGACCCAGTAAAAAAATTACAAGTATAAATATGAATGCTGAAGCAAAAGATGCAACAAATGCATCAAGCACACCCTGTGAGCATCTCACCTTGAAGTTCGTCAGGAAGATTATATCCAGATCCTCCATTAACTGTTTATCGGCTGTTCTGCCGCATAGAGCCCCTACTGTTATGCCTGCAAAAAGCATCAGCATAAATAATATAAACAGTAGATTCT
The DNA here is from genome assembly GCA_947628595.1 of uncultured Clostridia bacterium. Lineage (GTDB taxonomy): Bacteria > Bacillota > Clostridia > Oscillospirales > Acutalibacteraceae > UBA1213. The sequence goes on from CANRAN010000003.1 coordinate 21,730, forward strand.
TTCTTATTTCCGGCAACCTCACATATCTTTTTCCGTGAAACGGTGATGAAAAGATTATTTTCTTCATAATCATTAACTCTCCCATATACCTTTGGATTTCTTGTTGTTAATGTTTATGAATAAAGCAGACTCAAAATGATAGCCCGTAAACATGGAATAATCTCACAAACAGCAAATCATCCGTCAGTTATTGCCGTAAAAGCTTTCAGCATAGCGCACACTGTCCATTGCATCGGCACCGTAAAAGTCTGCACCTATCATATCGGCATATTCCTGATTAAGCACTGCTCCGCCAACCATAATTTTTATATTCCTGTCGGTTTCATTAAGTAACTTTATCGTTTCAGCCATTGATGGCACGGTTGTTGTCATGAGCGCACTCAGTCCCACAAGCTTACAATTATGCTCAATCGCACAGTCCCTTATCATTTCGGGCGGCACATCCCTGCCGAGGTCATATACCGTAAAGCCATAGCTTTCCATAAGCACCTTTACTATATTCTTCCCTATATCATGTATATCACCCTTTACTGTTGCAAGGACTATTGCCTTGCTTTTATCAGACTGCTCAGAGGGGATTTTCTTCTTAACCGAGTCAAACGCTGCTGTTGCCGCATCAGCACTCATCAGAAGCTGAGGGAGATATGCCTTTTTCTGTTCAAACGCCATTCCTATTTCATTCAGTGCAGGTATTATGTGATTATTTATAATATCAAGCGGCTCAGAATTCTCAAGAAGTCTTTCAGTCTGAATTACTGCACTGTCCTTAAGACCCCTGACAATACTTGAATGAAGTGTTTCCTCAGATTTTACTTCCGTCTGCTTTGATGTACTTTTCTTATCGGAGGAAGCGTATTTGATATAATCCACACAGCCGCTGTCAAGCATATTCAACGCACGGTATGCATAATATACATTCATCATAGCAACGGAAAAGGGATTCATTATAGCACAGTTAAGACCGCATTGAAGTGCATTAGAATAAAAGGTTGATGTGATTATATCCCTTTGCGGCAGACCAAAGGAAATATTTGAGATACCCAGACTTGTTTTTACGCCGAGTGCCCGTATAAGTTTTATCGAATCAAGAGTGACAACAGCACTTTCGGGATTTGAAGATATCGTGAGTGCGAGAGGGTCAACGATAATATCCTTTTTCGATATACCGTATTCGCCTGCACGTTGAATTATCCTTTTTGCAATATCAGCTCTTCCCTGTGCAATATCGGGGATTCCCCTTTCGTCAATCGTAAGTGCTATAACTGAACCCCCGTATTTCTGTACCAAGGGGAAAACACGCCTCATGCTTTCCTCTGTTCCGTTCACGGAATTTACAAGAGGCTTACCATTATAAATTCTCATTGCCGCTTCAAGTGTATCAAAATTTGTTGAATCAATTTGCAGCGGCAAGTCCGTTACAGCTTGAAGTGAAGAAACACATCTCAGCATCATCTCTGTTTCATCTATTTCGGGCAGACCTACATTTACATCAAGAATATCCGCACCTGCATCTGTCTGTTGTATGCCCTCATTTAGGATATAATTAAGGTTTCCACTGCGAAGTGCATCCTTCAGTTTTGGCTTACCTGTCGGATTTATCCGTTCTCCTATAAGTATCGGATCACTGTCAACAAAAACTGCATGAGTATAGGATGACACACAGGTATATTCCTTTTTATCGGGTAATCTGTACGGAAGTGATTTTGTTTTTTCTATCGTTTTTCTGATAAATTCGGGAGTAGTTCCGCAGCAGCCGCCGAGTATTATTCCTCCGCCCCGTGCTATTTTTACCATATAATCCGAAAATTCATCCGCACCTATGTTATAAACGGTTTCACCGTTCCTGACCTCGGGTAGTCCCGCATTCGGATTTACTATGACGGGAATCGATGAATATTTTTCAAACTCACCTATTATCCCGAGCATTACATCGGGTCCGAGTGAGCAGTTCATTCCGAGAGCATTTACCCCAAGCCCCTCTAACATTGCAATCATTGCTGCCGGATTTGCCCCTGTCATAAGCTTACCGCTTTCATCATACACATTCGTAACAAATATCGGCAAATCACAGTTTTCCTTTGCAGCTATTACGGCTGCCTTTGTTTCATAGCTGTCATTCATCGTTTCAATGAGTATGAGATCTACACCACATTCGGCGGCAACTTTTATATTATCGGAAAAAACCGATATGGCTTCTTCAAATTTCATTTGACCCAATGGTTCAAGCAGCTGTCCCGTTGGTCCCATATCATAGGCAACGTAGGCTTCACTTCTGCCCTCGGCGGCTGCCTTGGCACATTTTATTCCTGCCCTGATAAGCTCATCATAATTTTCAAATTTATCACGGTTAAGTCCAAAGGTATTTGTCTTTATAATATTAGCCCCTGCATCAAAATATCTGTTATGCAGTGCGATAATCTTATCGGGATTGGTTATGTTCCATAACTCGGGTGACTGACCGGCAGGAAGTCCCATTTCCTGCAATACCGTTCCCGTTCCTCCGTCAAAATATATTCTTTTTTCACTCATTAATTCAAGTATGCTTTTCATTTTTTATCCCCATTATTGCAGTTATAGATTTCATTGGTGTCATAAGGTATGACGGGCTCAAGCTTATTCCCAAAAGAGATTGAGCATTGAGCCTTTCAAGCAGCGGCTTCTGATATGTAAGCGAAAGATCCCCATAGCCGGGACTGAACCTGACAGCACAGTCAAGTCCGTTCTTCATAAGTCCCGAGGCATAATCGCAAAAGGAGTCTATCGCCGCCGAGGCTATGGCATCGGTTATAAAATGCTCAGCCTGTGAAATTATCTTAAGCCTTGCAAGCTCTCTGTCAACAGCTATTCCGGCTGTGAGTGCCATAACGAAGGCTTCATCACAGCCACTCATATTTCTGTACAAATTTTTACTTTCTGTTTTCATAAAGCCGAACTCGCATATATTTTCCTCTCTCATATCAACATGAGTGCGTATATATGCACATTTATAGTTAATTATCTTCATCAACGATTTCTTGCACGCTTCAATAATTTCATTTGTATATCCTCGTTCAACATTCAATCGCTGGGCAAGCTCATTTTTATTTATTTCAATATCCTCCGCTGATGCGGTTATCATAAAGATATCACTGCTCTTCAACCTCTCCACCTCACTGTTACATCAATAATATATCATATCCTGACATTATTTTCAAGCGGCGGCATTGGCGCCTCCTAAAGTCTTGGGTCAACCGGCTCACTTTCAAATGCAAGCACTCCGAAAACACATTCGTGTACTCTGTAAAGAGGTTCATGATTTATAAAACGGTTAAGCGACTCCATACCGAGTGCAAATTCCCTGAGTGCAAGTGAACGCTTCCGCGCAAGAGAACGTCCTTTAAGTCTTGTGAGATTTTCAGACATGAGATATTCAGGTCCGTATATTATTCTGAGATATTCCTTGCCACGGCATTTAACAGCCGGTTGTATTATCTGATTATTAT
>CANRAN010000004.1 GCA_947628595.1 uncultured Clostridia bacterium
CGCAACCAGCTTGGAAGGCTAGTGTTCTACCATTGAACTACACCCGCATCTCAGCGACGATAATTATAATACCACATCATCCACTAAATGTCAATACCTTTTTTTATTTTTTTTCAAAAAATAAAAGTTTTAAATTACTTCTTATCAGCTGTAAAAAATAAGCGCGGAAATTCAAATATAATTTCTCCGTTATTCCTTACCTTGTAATGCCTTTGCGTTTCCGACAAAATATCCTTCTCAAACTCCGCAGCGTTCTGCATATCAAGCTGAGCAAGATACGGTCGCAGCCCTGTACCCTTATACCACTCAATAATGCTATTGTGTGAGGGCATACGGTGCATATATGTTGTTTCCCACATTGAAAAATCCGTTGATATACTGCTAAGTATATCAAAATATTCCTCCGCCGTAAGATTATTTAATTTTCTCGGAGAATCAAACATATTTTTCCATTTGATACTTCCGGCAACATTAGTAATTATCCTATGCATTGGGTGTTTGGTATGTAACGGTATCTGTATGGCAAGAATACCACTGTCATTTAAAATATTCATCATTTTTGTCAGCAAAGACTTATGATCCGGCAGCCACTGAATACAGGCATTGGAAAATACTATATCATATCTCTCTGTGAGATTATCAAAATCCTTATTTGCATCAAATAACATAAACTCTATATCAGGATGATCATTCCGAGCAGATAAGAGCATATTTTCCGAATTATCAGCTCCAACTACATAACTGTCATAAAATTTGTTTTTTAGCACCCTTGTGCTGTTTCCTATACCACAGCCTATATCTATTATCCTCTGGGAGTTTCTGAATGGTATTGCATTTGCAAGATCCTTAGCAGGAAGTGTTCTTTCATATTCAAATTTTTTATATTGCTGTGCATTCCAATTTGCCATTTAACTCTCAACCTTTCTTAATTTGCAATTTATTTCTTCAAAAAACCTCTACGTAAAAACATTCCGGGCATAAGTCGTGTTTACAAAGTATTTTTATTTGTCACTATGCACAAAATTACGAGCAAAATTTCTTGAAAAATTTATGTGATAATTATTTTCTATTTTATATGATATTTATGAGAAATTGCAATTTCATTATGCTTTTCTAAAGTTATTTACCGCTCAGTATCAAAATAGAGCCGTTCAGTAATTAAAAAACCAAAAATGTTTCATTCGTTCTCTGTGTGAAATATACTTGTTAAGATGTTATATTTATGATATAATGTACAGGGATGCGGACAAAGACTATCGTACTTAAACAACCCTATGCGGTACAGATTTATGTTGATCCATAAATTGCTTGTCTGCATCTCCTTTATTAAAATTTATTTCCATACTATACATAAAAGCTCTGCCGCTGAATATGCAGAGCTTTTATTTTTCTGATTACACATTTTCCAAAGCCTGAGCAAGATCCGCAATCAGATCCTCAGCATCCTCAAGACCTACAGAAAGTCTTACAAGGTCTGCTGAAACTCCCGCAGCCTCAAGCTCTGCATCATTCATTTGTCTGTGTGTTGCGGAAGCAGGATGTAGGACACAGGTTTTGGCATCGGCAACGTGGGTAGCTATTGAGGCGAGCTTAAGTCCTGCCATAAATTTCTCAGCAGCGGTTCTTCCTCCTGCAACACCGAAGGATACTACTCCGCATGATCCCTTTGGCAGATACTTCCGTGCAAGCTCGTAGTATTTATCGCCCTTAAGACCCGCATACCGTACCCATGAAATCTTTGGGTGATTGTTAAGGTATTCCGCTATTTTCTTTGCATTCTCACAATGACGCTCCATGCGCAGCGGAAGTGTTTCTATTCCGAGTCCGAGGAGGAACGAATTCATCGGTGCAGGTGTAGAACCGAAATCCCTCATAAGCTGAGCCACAGCTTTTGTAATATATGCACCGCCCAATCCAAAGCGTTTTGTATATGTGATACCATGATAACTGTCATCGGGAGTTGTAAGTCCGGGATATTTATCGGCATACTTATCCCAGTCAAATTTGCCTGAATCAACAATGGCACCGCCCACAGCAGCTGCGTGTCCGTCAAGGTATTTTGTTGTCGAATGTGTAACAATATCAGCCCCCCATTCAAACGGGCGGCATCCCCATGGTGTAGCAAAGGTATTATCAACTATAAGCGGTACTCCGTGCGAATGCGCAGCCTTCGCAAATTTTTCAATATCAAGCACTGCAAGGGCAGGGTTGGCTATTGTTTCTCCGAATACCGCCTTTGTATTCGGCCGGAAAGCCGCATTAAGTTCTTCCTCTGTGCAATCCGGGTCAATGAAAGTAAACTCGATACCCATACGCTTCATTGTTACGGCAAATAGGTTATATGTACCTCCATATATTGTCGAAGAGGAGACAACATGATCTCCTGCTGAAGCAATATTGAATATAGAAAAAAAGGATGCAGCCTGACCTGATGACAGCAGCATTGCCGCCGTACCTCCCTCAAGCTTACATATACGAGCCGCTACCCTATCACTTGTAGGATTCTGAAGCCTTGTATAAAAGTAGCCTTCGGCCTCAAGGTCAAACAGCTTTCCCATATCCTCACTTGTTTCATAGCGGAATGTGGTAGACTGGATTATCGGTATATTCCTCGGTTCACCGTTTTCGGGGCGGTATCCCCCATGTAAACAATCTGTATTGAACATTTCTAAGCTCCTTTCAGAATTTAAAATCTTTACATCTACAATTCTACATTCTGAACAATATGTTGTCAAGGTTAAGTTTACAACATTTTGACTACTATAAATTGCAATACCAAACGTCTGTGAAGTCAGTTTTGTAAGGGACAGTTATTTTAAATTGCTCCTTATAATTCTCGATTTCTTCTGCCACCGCATACGGGAACATCTTTTTATCTATGATTTTCCTCCAATAAACTCCACTATATCATTATTATTTCCTATTTTCAGACCGGATCATTTTCTCGTCCAGCATACTCATGCTTTTATTGACCTACATCGGCACTATACTCTTTCTGGTCATTTTATTATACAACTCACCCCGATAATTTATATACATAGGTCGAAATAACAATCTCTAAAAAAGCATGAAAATTTTTTATAAAATCCTTATAATTCTTTTTATATATTGACAGCTTATAATATATTTTATCATGAGAAGATGTGAAAAATCCGGGGGTGAAATTATGATGAAAAAATCATGTATTTCTTTTGAAAATAAAAAAGGATTTACATTAATTGAGCTTGTAGTTGTTATTGCTATACTTGCTATACTTGCGGCAATCGCAGTTCCCGCTGTAATAAGCATCATTGACTCAGCAACATCGTCAAGTCTTAAAACCCAGTCAAAATATGTCGATGAAGCCTGTAAGTTCCACTATGCAGGTATAAAGAGCGGAGAAATAAATAGCTCAAACTTTACCGCTTCAAAGTCGGGTGATAATATCCCTGTAAAATATGATTCTGCGCTAAACAGAGTTAAGAATGCAAAAAAATGTACTGTTGCGGGTGCGCTTGAGTACGGTAAAATGTATGACCTGGTAGGCAAACTTGAACAGTTCGGTTATGATTCCTCAGGAAATATATATGTATTCGGTGAGGATAGCACGATTACCTTGACCCAACTCAAGTCTGACGGTTCAGATACATTTACTGTTCTCAATTATCAATAAGTATTTTTTATATGGATCGTAAATATATAAAAGGTTTATATTCCCCCGAAGATGTCAATAGTATTTTCGGGGGGATTTTTATGGAAAGTATTAACAGTCGAAAAACTGCAATAATAGGCTGCGGATTTGTTGGTTCAGCATCGGCATTTGCAATAATGCAAAGCGGACTTTTTTCCGAAATGGTTCTCATAGACTCTGATAGGGACAAAGCAGAAGGAGAAGCTCTTGATATAAGCCATGGTCTTCCGTTTGCAAAGCCAATGCAGATCTATGCAGGTGATTATGATGATATATTTGATGCATCTATAATAATAATTACAGCAGGGGCAGGGCAGAAGCCGGGAGAAAGCAGACTTGATCTCGCCAAAAAAAATATAAAAATTTTCAAGTCCATTATTCCCGAAATAAGCAAAAGAAATAAATCGGCTATACTTCTTATTGTAGCAAATCCTGTGGATATTCTGACATATACCGCAACAAAGCTCAGCGGATATGCCGAAAACAGGGTATTCGGTTCGGGCACTGTGCTCGACAGTGCAAGGCTGAAGTATCTTCTCGGGGAGCATCTTAACGTGGACAGCAGAAGTGTCCATGCATTTATAATAGGTGAGCATGGTGATAGTGAGATTGCAGCTTGGAGCAGTGCGAATGTATCGGGAATACCTATTTATAATTTTTGCGAGATGAGGGGGCACACACAATTTCAAAAGGAAATGAGGCAAATTGCAGAGGATGTTAAAAACAGTGCATATGAAATAATAGAAAAAAAGAATGCCACATATTATGGCATTGCGATGTCCGTAAAAAGGATTTGCGAAGCGATTATGCGTGATGAAAAATCAATTTTTCCCGTATCCTTCATGCATCACGGAAGCTATGGTATCAATGATATTTCTCTCAGTATGCCTGCAATAGTAGGCAAGGACGGCATAGAGGCGGAGGTACCCATAAGTCTTAGTGAGGATGAGCAACAATCACTTCAAAAATCGGCAGATGTCCTAAAAGAAGCAATAGAGCAATCATTTTTATAAATTTATGGCAAGCGGTAGAGAAAAATCCGCTTGCCATAAATTTTTTACACTGTTGTCTTTCTTTTGTTTAATTCACTCAATGTCACTTCATATCCCGATTTTTCGAAACCGAGATATTTTGTGTTTATATCTGCTTTCCCACTAACAACCAAATTGGCAATATATTCAAGGAAATAAGGATTCTTTATAAGTATTGGTCCTGTGAGGTGTGTTCCAAATAAATTATTTATCCTTATTCCCTCTCTATCATCATCCTTCTTGTTTCCAAGCCCCATTAATACCTCGGACATCGGAGTATCAATACCGAAAATTTCACTGCATTTATTGATAAATCCAACCAATTCTCTGTCCAAAAAATCAGCCTTTAATATAGCATCCGAGGTTGTTCGTATTTTATTTTGCTCCCTTACGGTAAAATCAGTTATACCAATACCATCAAATTCCGCACCGCTCGCATCGGTTATTTTTTCTCCAAGCATTTCGAAAGAATTACCTGTCATAAGGATAACTCCGCCATTATCTATGTACGACTTCAGCGTTACCGTATATTTACGAAAATCCTCAAGTACGACCTTTTGATTTTTTTCCGTGCCTGAGCCTACATATATGAAAGCATAATCCGAAAGTTCAGCATTGTCGCCAATAGAAATCCTATCAGTCTGACATTCAACTCCGCTTTTTTGGAGGATTCTATCCATTGCAGATATATTGGCATATTCGCCGTATAAATTCATTATGTCATAATATAAATGAAGTATTTTCATAGCTGTCCTCCTTAAAGTAAGGTAAGGAATTTATTTTTATCCGAAAAGCAGGTTATTGTATAAATATATTCCTCTCTGTCGCTGTTCAAAAAATCATAAGCCTTTTTAATATCATCAAATATTTTTATTTTTTCCTCGGGTATATCTGTATAGCTGAACCGAACTGCAAGATCATTACAGTATTTTCCCGAAAGAACTATCTTATGGACATTCTCACAGTTAAGCATATCGAAATTAATATCCCAAAGCCACGAAACATCACTTGTAAAATATTTTCTGCTCACCGCATCAACAATAAACATTACATCACAGCCGCCCTTTTCAGAGGCTGCAAGCTTTATTGACTGGTCATAGGATATACTGTTTTCATGCTTGGCAGTAAGTAATGTGCCGTGCCGCTTTCCTATTGTAAAATTAACCACTCTGCCGTTTTTCATAACATAATCACTCAAATTTTCAGCAATTTCCTCATCATCAATCCCTACAACGGATGAAACCGTAAAAGCGGCAAGAATATTATATATATTATAAAGTGATTTAAGTGCAAGTGAAATATTATATTTTCCGTTTATTACTGATAGACCCTTTTCAAGATCCACGGAGGTTACCGCATAATCGGTATCATGTCTTTCATAACCGCAGCTTATACATTTAAAATGCCCTATATGTGCATAATGTCTGCTGCTGTACCGCATAAATTTCTTACATTTAGGGCAATATACGCCGTCGTCATATTTTCCTGTACATTCCACGGTATCGCTGTCAAGCTTATCCGCACCGAACCAAATTACATTATCCCTCCCTTCACCAAAAAGTGATACAAGAGGATCATCTGCATTAAGTATAAGTGTTGTATCATCCTTTATACTTTCAGAAATGGCATCTGCTACCCACTCGGGGTGTCCGTTTCTTGTAAGTTGGTCACGGTACAGATTTGTTATAACATAATGTGTCGGTGTAATATGCTTAAAGGTATAACGTGCAAACCTTTCATCGCTTTCGATAAGAAGAATATCACTTTTCACCTTTCCTGTCATTGTAGAATTAGCAAGCACCAATGTAGTGACTCCCTCTATCTGATTGGATCCCTCTTTGTTCCATGCCACGGATTTACCGTTCCCGGTAAGTACGTGTGCTATCATTTCCACCGTTGAGGTTTTTCCGTTACTCCCCGTAACGGCTATGATATATTCCGGCAGCCTTACTCTATCAAGTATATCCGGACACAGTCTGAGCGCAATTTTTCCCGGAAGGCTGCTGCCCTTTCCAATAAGCTTGCCCACAAAGTGAAGAAGCTTACATATTAATATGGTTAAAAATAATTTCATGGCTATTCTCCTTTTTAACGACACAATTATTATAAGCTAAAATTCTGTTTTTTTCAAGCAAAACGTCTGACACTTGTGTAAAAATAAAAATATAATGTCGCTTTGGACAAAAAGATGTATGCAAGAACAACAGTCTTTGTATTATTTTTAGCCTGTAAGAACCATGCCCGGTATAGTCTATAATACTTATAAAATTATCACCCCAGTAAATTGAAAGACCAAGAATTACTGCTGTTGCAACTTATAAGCCATACTATGTCAGGAACCTTCCAGCCGGTAAGCTCGCCTTTTATATTTTTTTCAGTGCAGACATATTTATCCCCTAACAACTTAAATACATTTTAAGATTATCAATCATATAATAAGTTTATATAAATGTCAAGATAAAAATATAAGTAATTTATCTGCATTTCCGGTCATTTTATCATACAGCCTGCCAAAACAAAACCAGTTATATTTTGTGTATTGCTTTTATACGTCAATTATGCTTCCATAACCTCTATGATTTTTTGTTTAAAATCACCTTTGACAGAAAAAATATTTTTGCGTATAATATGAATACAACGTGTGGCTCTCAATGCGTAAATCCGGTTGAGGGCTACACGTTGTATTTTTATGTAGGTATGACTCGATTGCAGCAGCCAACCAGCAGACTGTTTAGTTGGAAGATCGTCTGTACATCGGGAACTTAATTGCGTGTGACCTTCGGCGTAAATTGGGCAATAGCCGTTGGCATACAATGTTTTCATGTGTGAAAGGAAGATTAAGAATGGAAGAAGAATCAAATCAGTTTTTGGGGAATGAACGTATCGGAAAGCTTATGAAACAGTATGCTGTTCCCTGTATAATTTCACTTCTGGTAGGTGCTTTGTATAATATTGTGGATCAGATTTTTATTGCAAATGCCGATTATCTCGGCTCTTACGGAAATGCCGCAAATACGGTTGTTTTCCCGCTTACGGTTATCGCCCTTGCTGTTGCGGTTATGATCGGCGATGGCTGCTGTGCCTTTGTAAGTCTAAGCCTCGGAATGAAGGATCTTAAAAAAGCAAAGCAAAGTGTCGGCAATTCCATTGTTATAATTATCGCAAGCGGAATCATACTTTGCGCACTATATCTGATTTTTTCAAAACAAATCATTACAGTATTCGGCGGAACAGTCAATGCAGAAACATTCCGCCATTCGGAGGAATATTTCTTTTGGATTTCTCTCGGTATACCATTCTATATGTTCGGTCAGGCTATGAACCCGATTATACGTGCGGACGGTTCCCCGAAATTTGCAATGGTTTCAACCTTGCTCGGAGCAGTGATAAACATAATACTTGACCCCATTTTTATTTTCGTGTTGAAATGGGGAATGACAGGGGCAGCTGTTGCCACTGTAATAGGGCAGCTTGCAACTGCGGTTATGGCAGTATGGTATATTCTGAACATGAAGCTGGCAGGACCTGCTAAGAATGATTTCCGTATTGATTACCGTATATTGAGAAAAACACTGATGCTGGGTATCACAAGCTTTCTGTCACAGATATCGTTGGTTGCGGCTATGGCAGTCATCAACAATATGATATGCAAATACGGTGCTCAGGATTCCGTTTTCGGACAGGAGCAGTACGCACAGATCCCAATGGCTGTTGTCGGTATAGTAATGAAATTTTTCCAAATTGTAATTTCAATCGTTGTAGGTATGGCGGCAGGCTGTATTCCCATAGCCGGATACAACATGGGTGCAGGGTTAAGACATAGAGTCAAAAGTCTTTTTTCGCACCTCCTGATTGCCGAAGCAGCGGTCGGAATGTTTGCCTTGATTATTGTGGAAATTTTTCCTAAACAGCTTACTGCAATTTTTGGTGCAGCAAACGAAAGTGTATATTATACTGACTTTGCCGTCAAGTCATTCCGTATTTACCTCTGCATGATAATTTTCGCCTGTGTAAATAAAGCGTGTTTTATATTCCTACAAGCCATGGGCAAGGCAGCGGAATCAACCATGCTTTCTATGATTCGTGAAATTGTATTCGGTGTGGGCTTCGCCTTATTACTCCCATTGTTATGGGGACTGGACGGTGTACTATATTCAATGCCTGTCTCCGACATCTTAACATTTATTATTGCTATTGTTTTGATAAAGAAAACATATAAAGAATTAAGCAAAGAAAAAGCTTCGGTTGCCATGAAATAATTTCTAAATTAATCAGCAGTTGGCGGCTAACCAACATTTCATCACACCAACGCCCATGCGGTTAGGCTTCTGTCTGCAATTAATTCCGCATATAGTAAACTATGCATATGTTTGATTTCTTTATTCATAATAATAAAGCCTCCTTTGATTTTTATGCTGTTGACAAACCACAGCTTTATTGTATCATTGGAGGTTTTTTTATTTTTTAAAGCCACTGCCGGAGCTTCTCTCACTCCGGACTTAGCATAGGACACACTGTAAAAAAGCGTCCGGAGAATATCCGAACGCAAGCTGCGGGTGACAGGACTTGAACCTGCACGGTTTTGCCACCAGAACCTAAATCTGGCGCGTCTGCCAATTCCGCCACACCCGCAAATATAACGACACCGACAAGCGCAAGTGAAATTATACAGTAAAATCTGACATTTGTCAATAGGTTATTTTATAATTAGGAAATTTTCACATACTCACGAAAACAAAATAAAGATACCTAAACAAATTATGCAAAACACCTCTATATGGCATAATATAAAAAACATAATTACCATAGCTGTAAGTTTTTTATATAATGTGTGATTTTTCTGTATAATACTGCATATTTTTAATTTTTTATCTGTTTAAAATAATCGGACTGTGGATTCAAGATCTTAAATCCACAATCCATTGTCTTTATTATATAATTATGCACTCTTGCTGTCGTCACTTATCTCCCTTTTAAGCCTGCGTATTATCTTCTTTTCAAGACGTGATATATACGACTGCGATATTCCGAGCATATCTGCCACTTCCTTTTGTGTATGTGCCTTTTTTCCGTTAAGACCAAATCTAAGCTCCATTATCAAAAGCTCACGCTCATTAAGTCTGTTTACTGCCTGCAACAGCTGGTTTTCCTCCGATTCCTTTTCTATGCGCATATTGACCATATCACTGTCACTGCCGAGGATATCCGCAATAAGAAGCTCGTTTCCGTCATAATCCACATTCAACGGCTCATCAATAGAAATTTCATTTTTCTGCTGTGAGGTCTTACGCAAAAACATGAGTATTTCATTTTCTATACAGCGTGATGCATAGGTTGCAAGCTTTATCCCCTTTTCGGGGCGGAATGTATTGACCGCCTTTATAAGTCCTATCGTCCCTATTGATATAAGATCCTCAACACACAGATTTGACGATTCAAATTTCTTTGCTATATAAACCACAAGCCTGAGATTATGCGTTATTAACGGTTCTCTTGCACTTTCATCACCGTTTTGTATTCGCTGCATGATCTCATTTTCCTCCTCAGCTTTCAGCGGTGGAGGGAGCGTTTCGGGGCCGTTTATGTAATATATCCCCTCTTTACCCATAATCATCATACGGAGTCTTGCAATACCGCTGACTGCCAACTCAGAAACCCTTTTCAATTTACTCATATCATACCCCTTTATTCTATATACGCATTGTCAGTTTTTACAGCCGCCTATCTATCCTGCCCACATAAATTTTCAAGGAATTAGCTCCGTCGGTACAAGTGCATCCGCCTCCCCTACTATTCTCCCGTTTTTGCAAAGCGCAATATATGCAGCTACGTCAAACCTCCTCCCACCAATTTCAATACAGATACTATCTGCACGAAATGCAGCCATAACTCCCTCTCCCCCCACTGATGAATACGGTATCATTCTTATTCCGCTCGGCATTTCCCCTGATAGCTCTGTATTTACAAGTTCCGAAAAATCCTTAAAAAGCTCCTGTCTGACAACTATTGCCATATCCCCCGAAAACGGCTCCTTAAGGCTGTTACCCGTATCCAACTTACCCCTACAATTTATTTCCCTGCCTTTATATCTGATTTTCAGCGTACAAGCAGTATCCCCAACATCTCCCCTCCCCGTTATCCTCATAATAACTCTCAGTATTATATAACATACCAATGTCGTTATAACGAGTGTTAGCGGCGACATTGCAATATAAACACTACTGTTGCGTATGATTATATTCTCCGGTGAAAACAGAAGCCATACTGCTATCATTGCCCCACAGTAGCCAAAGCTTATGAGAAAAAAGGCTGCCGCTGTTTTTATAAAACTGACTCTTTCAATCGGTGCAAATGTCGAGGCAACAACAATACACGCTGTTATAAGACTTATTACCATTGACAATCCCGATGATATAGGAGGCAACAGAATTACAAAGGAGCTTATTCCCCCCACTGTCGCACCGAGAAACAGCCTCCGTCTTTTGCAGCTCAATGACATGAATTTTTTTACCGTAAGCAATATAATATAGTCTACTACAAAATTGACGCAAAAAAGTATATCAATATATATTGTCTGCCCCAAGCCGCTCACTCCACCCCTGTCATTTGACGAAAATATGATAACACAGGAAAAGCGAATAATTTGTCTTTAATCAATTTAACTCAGTTTAGCCCAAAAAGATTGAAAATAACCGCATAGGGTGTCTGATTTCTGTTTATCCGTTGCTTAAACACCCCGTGCGGCATAATATACGGAATTGAGAATTTCGGTTATGTTGCTGATCTGTGTACATTTTCGGCAGCCAGACCAAAGCTTATCGACAGTGCCTCGTCAACCTTATACATATCATAGGGACTGAGTGTCCCCATTTTTTCCTTAAGACGTGTTTTGTCTATTGTACGTATCTGCTCAAGCAATACAACCGAATCCTTTGCAAGACCGCTGTGGTCCGCATACAGCTTAATATGAGTCGGAAGCTTGGCTTTTGAACCTCTGCTTGTAATAGCGGCAGCTATTACAGTTGGACTGTATCTGTTTCCGATATTATTCTGTATTATCAGAACGGGACGTATTCCCCCCTGCTCCGAACCTACAACGGGACTCAGATCTGCATAATAAATATCTCCTCGTCTGACCAGCATAGCTTTTCACGCTCCGAATTTTTAATTTTTTGTGCCGATAATAATATTTTGTCCTTTATGAACAAAAATAATCACTGCCTACGAATTCGGCACATTATATATTATTCAGATTTCATATCGTTTGAGCCTGCATAATAATTTCTGTTATTTATGTATTCCTGCCTTAGGCAAATATTTTCTATCGCCCCCTCCGATAATATGCCGTCCGCAAGCTGTGATATATTTAAGTATATGCTCACACAGCTATTTTAAGAACCGAACATATACGAGAATTTATCCTCATAATGCAAAAAAGACAGAGGCTGTCGCATTAAGCTATAAAACCTAATGTTACAGTCCTCTTAAATAAAAAATTATTTTATTTCCTCAAAAAAATCTATATTTTTTCGTATGGTAACAGTTTTCCCGCTTTCGGGATGTATAAAGCTTATCTCAGCACAATGCAGACATTGACGGGGGAATTTTTCCCTCCTGCCTCCATACATATCATCCCCTGCAAGAGGATATCCCTTGCAGGAAAAATGGGCTCTTATCTGGTGTGTTCTTCCTGTTTCAAGATGTATCTCGAGGAGAGTATATTCATCCCCGTAATTCTTTACGGTTGTGTAATGTGTTATTGCCCTAACTCCCCCTTCACCTATCTCTCTCTGAATACCATGCCCCTCTTTTAATCGCAGCGGCTCGTCGATAGTCCCACTGCCATCAATTCTTCCCTCACACAGAGCAATATAAAGCTTTTCAGTATGGTTCTTAAGAAATGCCGCGGCATATGCATTTTTTGCGGCAAGCACAAGCCCCGAGGTGTCCTTGTCAAGTCTGTTTATAACTCTGAATATATATCTTTCACCCATAATCTCTGCATGGTATGCGGCTGCATTTGCAAGGGTATTCAGATGGTAATCCTTGACAGGATGCACAGGCATATACGGCGGCTTATTGAATACTATAACCTGACTGTCCTCATATACTATTTCTACGGGCAAATTCACAGGCTCTATATGCATATCGTCATCCGGAAATCTCAGTTCAATTGTATCACCTGCATGAAGTATATCTATACTCCGTGTATGCTCTCCATTACACGTAATACCCATCTCGGTTCTTTTAAGCCTTGCAAGACTCCTTGCTGATACCGAGCAATGCTTTCGTAAAAAATCCTTTACGCATATACCCTCAAGTTCCCCCGGAACAGTAAATCTCATACCCCATCCTCCATGGAAATATCCTTTATTTCCAAAAGTTTATTTATCCTATAATCACATAGCTCATCGGGCATTTTCACTCTATTATCCGGATCATACAGACAGGTCGTCAAACCTGCATTTCTGCCCCCCTGCATATCCGATGTCAGTGAATCTCCGACAACAAGGATTTTCCCCTTATCCTTTTCCGGAATATCCGAAAGAACATAATCAAAAAATTCCTTCATCGGCTTCTGAAAGCCTATTTCCTCGGAAATATAAATTTTCCTGATAAATCGGGTTATATCTGTCCGTGCAAAACGTCCTCTCTGCACAATTTGCATACCGTTTGTTATTATGTACATATCAAATAATTCGGACAATTCTTCCAGTGCCGTA
Organism: uncultured Clostridia bacterium; assembly: GCA_947628595.1. Taxonomy (GTDB): domain Bacteria; phylum Bacillota; class Clostridia; order Oscillospirales; family Acutalibacteraceae; genus UBA1213. Next base: position 13,425 of record CANRAN010000004.1, read on the forward strand.
TATGCACCGTCTATAAGTGTTCCCTGCCTTGAAAGCTGCGCCACATATTCTCCTGCAAGAACATCGGGATTGCCGAAGCCGTGAAAGCATTTTTCTATAAGCTCCCTAAAACGTTGTATTTTCAATTCGGAACGTGTTGTTTTATTCTGCTCAAGCTCTTTCCAGAGTCTGTCATTTATAATGCTGAAGCTGTTGTATATATAATTATTGAATTCCATACCTGAATTTATTATCGTATTCTTCAAAGCATTATATTCACATAGCGGAAAATCAAATATTGTATTATCCGCATCCATAAGTATTGTTGTAAATTTCATATAACCTCCGTAAACCAAAAGAGTATCCGCTAAACGCTTATTATGACGTTTGTTCGGATACTCTCTATTTTGTCTTAAATCAGCAATGCTCCGACCCCCACTGTCCTATGATACATCATAAGCTATCATCAAGCAGGGTCACGCTTTGCCCTTTGTCTTGTCGATTTTGCTGCCACAGTCTTACGGTTTTTTCGCTTTGCTGTTTTTGTACGCTCAACAACAGGCTCTCCCTCGCCCCTTGCGGCCTCGGCAGTTATTATTATCTTTGATATTGTTTCATCTGACGGTGCCTCATACATAAGATTCTTGAGAAGCTCCTCCATTATGGAACGAAGTCCCCTTGCTCCTGTATGACGCTCAATAGCCTTTTTTGCAATTTCAAGGAGTGCACCCTCATCAAACACAAGGCTCACATTATCCATTTCAAACAGCTTGGTATATTGCTTGACAAGGGAATCCTTAGGCTCCATAAGAATACGCACAAGTGCGTTTTCGTCCAATCCGTTGAGTGCCGTCACAACGGGAAGTCTGCCGACAAGTTCGGGTATAAGCCCGAATTTGACAAGATCCTGCGGTATAACCTCCTGCATCCAGCTCGTTGTATCGAGTTCGGTTTTTGTTTTTATTTCGGCATTGAATCCGAGTGAGGACGAACCAAGACGCTTCTCAACCGTCTTTTCAAGACCATCAAAAGCCCCGCCGCAGATAAACAGTATATTAGATGTGTCAATCTGTATGAACTCCTGTTGCGGATGTTTTCTTCCTCCTGTCGGCGGAACATTTGAAACCGTTCCCTCAAGTATTTTAAGGAGTGCCTGCTGGACACCTTCGCCGCTTACGTCACGGGTTATCGAGGGATTTTCGGATTTCCTTGCAATCTTATCTATTTCATCGACATAGATAATACCACGCTCAGCCCTTGCTATATCATAATCGGCAGCCTGAATGAGACGAAGAAGAATATTTTCAACATCCTCTCCGACATAGCCTGCCTCCGTGAGTGTCGTAGCATCGGCAATAGCAAACGGAACATCAAGTATCCTTGCAAGTGTCTGTGCAAGAAGAGTTTTTCCCACACCTGACGGACCCAGCAAAAGAATATTACTTTTGTTAAGAGCAACGTCATCCACATCATGATAATTAATTCTTTTGTAATGATTATATACAGATACTGCAAGCGACACCTTCGCCTCGTCCTGACCAATAACATATTCGTCAAGCAATGACTTTATTTCCATGGGCTTCGGTAAAACAGAAAAATCAGCAAAAAAATCACCGTCTGTATCACCGTCCGGATCCGGATTTCCCTTGAGAATATCACTGCACAATGCAACACATTCATCACATATATATGCTCCCGCACCCTGTATAATACGACCTACAAGCTCCTGCGGCTTACCGCAGAAGGAGCAGGTCACACTTCTTTTGCTATCGTCCTTATTTGACATTTGCACAGCTCCTTATCGTTGTGTAATTACCTTATCAATAAGACCATACTCAAGAGCCTGCTGAGCTGTCATGAAATTGTCACGCTCGGTGTCTCTTGCTATAACATCATACGGCTGTCCCGTATTCTGAGAAAGAATTGTATTAAGCTTCTTCTTTGTCTGTATAATATGGTCCGCATGAATCATAATATCCGTTGCCTGACCCTGAGCACCGCCGCTCGGCTGGTGTATCATAATATCACTGTTTGGAAGTGCAAAACGCTTTCCCTTTGCACCTGCCGAAAGAAGGAATGCACCCATACTTGCAGCCATGCCCATGCATATCGTTGAAACATCACATTTTATATACTGCATCGTATCGTATATAGCCATACCGTCCGTTACCGAACCGCCCGGGCTGTTTATATACAGGCTTATATCCTTTGTCGAGTCCTGTCCCTCAAGGAACAGAAGCTGTGCGACAACAAGACTTGCGGTTACATTGTTTACTTCCTCGGTAAGCATAATTATTCTGTCGTTGAGGAGTCTTGAATAGATATCATATGAACGCTCTCCTCTGTTTGTCTGCTCAATTACATAAGGTACCAATGCCATAAAAATAACCTCCGCTTCACTAACTTTATATTTAACAGTTAAATTATATTTTATTCAATCCACGAAAATACTCATGCATCTGCCTTTTCAACAGCGTTTTCCTTCACAAAATTCATAGCTCTTTCAGACTCGATATCCTTTGCTATATCCTTAGCTGCAAATGCTGCCTTTACTCTCGAAACATCTACCTTGTAGCTCTCGGCAAGCTCATTATATTTGTTCTCTATATCCTCCTCGCTTGCCTTCAGCCCCTCAAGCTCCGCAATCTTTCTTAGTGCAAGTCCTACCTTTACCTGCGACTCCGCTCTGTCACGGTATGTGTCACGAAGTTTTTCCTCTGTAAGACCCGTATATTGCATATAGGTATTAATGTCAAGACCCTGTGAACGCAAATTCATCGAAAATTCATCAATTATCCCGTCAATGCGGTTTTCAAACATAGCCTCGGGAATCTCAGCCTCAAGAAGCTCACAGAGCTTTTCTGCAATCTGTGCCTCTTTATTATTCTCTGCTTCCTTCTTACGTGCTTCCTCAAGCTTTGTTCTCAGATCTGCCTTATACTCGTCAACGGTATCAAATTCGCTGACATCCTTAACAAACTCATCATCAAGCTCAGGAAGTTCATGCTTCTTTATCTCATGCAGCTTAATCTCAAACTGTACAGACTTGCCCTTGAGTTCCTCCGCCTGATAATCTTCCGGGAATGTTACATCAATAGTAAATTCCTCTCCCGTCTTGTGACCAATTATCTGTTCCTCGAATCCGGGAATAAATGCACCGCTGCCGAGAGTAAGACTGTAATTTTCGGCAGAGCCGCCCTCAAATGCCTCTCCGTCAAGAAAACCTTTGAAATCGATAACTGTTACATCATCCTTTTCTGCTGCTCTGTCCTCAACAGCAACAAGACGACCGTTTCTCTTCTGTACCTTTTTAATTTCCTCTTCCATATCCTCATCTGTCACTTCGAGTGAAGTGGGGGTATATTCTATCCCCTTATAATCCTTTATGGAAACCTCCGGCTCAACCGTAATAACAGCCTTTAGAACAAGACCATCCTTACCCGCATTTTCAACATCGAGGTCAACATGATCCCTTACTATCTCCAGACCGGCTTCCTCCGAGGCCTCAACTATGGCTGCCGGATACAGATCCTTTATAGCGTCCTCATAGAAAACACCCTCACCGTACTCCTTTTCAATAAGTCTTCTGGGAGCCTTACCCTTACGGAAACCCGGAAGCGTAATATTCTTGGACTGTCTTTTATATACTGCCTCTACCGCTTTCATAAAGGTTTCCCCGTCAATCTCAATAACGAGCTCATAGCGATTTGTCTCAACCTTGTTTGATGATTTAAGTGTCATTTTATTTTCCTCCAAAGCGGAGCATACGCTCCTTTATTTTTTGGGTCTAAGCCCTATGTCTGCCCTAAGGCGTCCAACGGTACAACCGTCCCGGGCGGCAAAGCCGCAATCAATAAGGCAAACTGCTTTAATTATAATATAGCAATGTCAGATAGTCAAGCATAAATTACGGACAAAATATAAAATGTACCATAATCTGACACAAGTCCCGCATATCAGAGCACCGCAAGCGGCATAAAGCCGAGTCTGTCACAGGCTATAAGATTATATCTTATCCCGTCACATTCACCTATAAAGGCTTTTTTGGCAGCATTCCTGCCGTGTATATGTCCGTAAAAACATTTCTCTATATTATATTCCCTAAGTACATCTGTTATTTCTCTGCACTCAATATTATTGTATATAGGCGGATAGTGTAAAAATACTATCGGACAATATCCCGCCCTCACCGCAGGCTCTATTGACATCCTCAATCTGCCGACTTCACGCATGAGAATCTTCATATCGGCATCTGTTTCGGCATCATAGAACCAACCTCTTGTACCGCAAAGTGCAAGACCGTCAACAACATAATAATTATTATTAAGAACGGATATTGTATCAAAGCCATTACCGGCAAGGTATTTATCCATTTTCGATTTTGTCGTCCACCAATAATCATGATTACCCTTAAGGATTATCTTTTTGCCGTTAAGTCTGTTTATAAAATCAAAATCCTTATAGGTATCCTTTATATCCATTGCCCAGGAAATATCTCCCGCTATCACAACGGTATCATCTGCTGTTACAAGCCTCTGCCAATTTTTCCGTATTCTCTCTGCATAATTATCCCAGCCCTCAAATACATCCATCGGCTTATCTGCTCCAAGTGAAAGATGCAGATCTGCTATTGCATATACAGCCATGATCAGCTTATTGAAAGGCTGTCAAGAACTGTTTTCGGCATCTCGTCAACCTCACATTCAAAGGAGAAACGCTCCTTTGAATCCTTAAGTGCCGCAAGCGGTGCAGGAATATCCGTATTTGTCTTTGCGGAAAGCTCATCAACCATTGCAAATTCGTCCTCAGGGAGCTTCTCATCTGTAACCGACTCAAGAACAGCCTTCGCAAATTTATACGGACTTGCTGTTGAGGCTATAACTGTGGGTGTCTTATCCCCTGTTTCCTTAAAATACTGATTATATACATTGACCGCAACAGCAGTGTGTGTATCACAAAGATAATTGTCATTTCTATAAAGCTCTCCGATTGTTTTCTGAGTATTCTCATCATCACAGCAGCCGCCCCAGAAATATTTGTCAAGCTTTGCCTTAAGTTCACTGTCAACGGTATATGCACCGTTCTCGTTAAGTGACTTCATAAGCTCCGCTACCTTATCTGCATTTTCATCTGTAAGATGATAAAGTAGTCTTTCAAGATTGCTTGATACAAGAATATCCATTGACGGTGAAATTGTCGTATAGAACTTTCTCTTTTTATCATATGTTCCTGTCTTTATAAAGTCAGTAAGCACATTATTTGAATTTGAAGCACAGATAAATTTATTTATCGGAAGTCCCATATTCATTGCATAGAATGAAGCAAGGATATTACCGAAATTACCTGTCGGAACCGCAACATTAATTTTATCGCCGAGCCTTATCCTTCCTGCATTTACCATATCGCAATAGGCAGAGAAATAATAAACCACCTGTGGAAGAAGTCTGCCCCAGTTGATTGAGTTTGCACTTGAGAAAAGCATATTATTTTCGGAAAGCTTTTCCTTTATTTCGAGATTTGTAAATATTTTCTTTACACCGGTCTGTGCGTCGTCAAAATTACCCTTTATAGCTACTACGTTTACATTATTTCCTTTTTGCGTAGCCATTTGTCTCTTCTGCATAGGAGAAACTCCATCAACGGGGTAGAATACCATTATTTTTGTACCTTCAACATCCCTGAAACCCTCAAGTGCAGCCTTACCTGTATCACCGCTTGTTGCAACAAGTATCACAGCTTCCTTTCCAGCATAGGTTTTTTTAACAGATTTTGTAAGAAGATGAGGAAGTATCTGAAGTGCCATATCCTTAAATGCAGATGTAGGACCATGCCAAAGCTCCAACAATGCCATTTTCTTTTCTCCGCTGTCTATATAGGAAATAGGTGCAGGATTTTCAGAACCGAATTTTTCTGCCGTATATGCCGCATCAACACTTTCGTTTATTTCCTCCTCGGTAAAATCCGAAAGAAAATCAGCAAATATCTTCTTGGCTCTGCCATTATAGTCAACCTCGGCAAGTGCCCCGATATCATCGAGTGTGTATTTCGGGAGTGACTGCGGTACAAACAGACCGCCATCCTCGGAAATACCCTGAGCTATGGCCTGCGAAGCAGAAACAACCTTATTCTTATCCCTTGTACTGTTATAATTCATAACATTTCCCTCTTTCTTTTATTTTTATTGAAAAATCGGCTTTAGTACAGATTTTCGATAAAAAACCTGTAAGCATTACCGAAAAATACAGCATCGGCAAGCTCCTGTCCGAAATGTTCGCTAACCCTTTCGTAAAGAGCATTCATTGACTCTATACCGGACATATCCTGCGGAAGCTCCGCCCCGTCAAAATCCGCACCAATAGCAATACATCTTTCTCCTCCGAGTGACAGGAAATACCCGATATGCTTTATTATATCATACATTTTTACATTTGTCTTGTCTTTATCTATAAATTCCGCACAAAAATTCATTCCTGTCAGCGCTCCCCTGTTTTTCAAACAAAGGAACTGCTCATCTGTCAGATTTCTTCTGTGCGTTGAAACCGAGCGTGAATTTGAATGTGAGGCAATAAACGGTTTTTTTGCAATATCGGCAACATCCCGGAAAAGCTTTTCCCCGGCATGGGAAATATCAACTATCATTCCGAGCCTTTCCATTTTTTCTATACATTCCCTGCCAAATTCTGTCAGTCCGTTATTATCCTCTTCTCCTATACCATCGCCAAGCTCATTCCTGCCGTTCCATGTAAGGGTCATCATGCGGACGCCCATATTATACATTTCCTCAAGCTTATCAATATTTCCCCCGAGAGATGCCCCACCCTCAACTGTAAGTATTATGCCCCTGCCCTTTTCAGCATAAACTTTTTTTATATCTTCGGCACACCTACACCATGTAATATCCGTACCATCGAGCTGTTTTTTAAGCAGCCCCACACATCCGCAAAAAAGCTCCCATGCTTTTTCTTTTCTGTATTCATCAGGTATCCACACTGCAAGACATTGTATATACGGTGATATTCCGTTTGTCTTATTAAATGAAACAGCAAAGCTATCGTCAAAAAGCGTACTCTTTTCTGTATATGCTCTGTAAAGTGTATCACAATGTAAATCAAAAAGCCGCATATTAAGTACATTCCCCCAAAAACATATTTATATCTGTTCTACTTTCCGACCTTATAAACGTTTAATTATATCACTACTTATGACATCAAGGTATATTTTATTAGATGTAATTTTTAATGCCTAATCAAAAAGCCGAATAATCTCCCTCCTGCATAAATGCGTCCTCTATGTGCTCAACGGAAATTATCATCCGGGTAATATTATCATATACTACCTCAATAACATCAAACCTCGGTTGAAGCTCAATATTATTTTTCTCAAGGTACATATATGCAGCCATAATAATTTTCTTTTGCTTTTTTCTGTCTACCCATGCTACCGGACGGTCAATGGAGTTTATACTGCGTGTTTTGACCTCCGCAAAAACAATATATTTATTATCCTTTGCTATTATGTCTATTTCACCGCTGCGGCAGCGGTAATTTCTCCCAACAATGGTGTATCCTTTATTTTTCAGATATTTCTCCGCCGCATTTTCACCCATATCTCCTATAATCTGTGCAGCCGTTCTTTTGCTCATTTCTTTTCCCCAAGCAGCTTTTTTAGAAATGACGGTCTGTGTATTTCACACGGACCGTATTTTAGTATAGCTTCACTGTGTGCCTTTGTCCCATAGCCCTTATGCTTTTCAAAGCCATACTCGGGATACTTCTTTGCAAGTTCAAGCATGAGCCTGTCACGGCTTACCTTTGCAAGAATTGATGCCGCTGCTATGGACTCACTCTTTGCATCACCCTTTACTATCGCTTCACAGGGAATGTTAAGTTCGGGTGTCTTATTACCGTCAATCATTGCAAAATCCGCCTGTATCCCAAGTCCCTCTACCGCTCTTTTCATTGCGAGCATATCCGCCCGGAGTATGTTAAAACTTTCAATTTCCTCAACACTTGCACTCGCCACACAATATGCAAGTGCCTTTTCTTTTATTATATCGAAGAGAACCTCACGCCTCTTTTCCGTAAGCTTTTTGGAATCTTTGACGCCCTCAATTTCAAGTCCTTCGGGAAGTATAACAGCCGCCGCAAATACGGGGCCCGCAAGTGGACCCCTGCCTGCCTCGTCAACTCCGCATATTGCCCTATATCCCTGCTCCTTATACATATTTTCATACTCTAACATCAGGATAATCCTCCGCTTTATCTATGGTAAGCCTACCGAGAGCAGCACTCCGAAATTCATCTAAAACAGTTGCCGCCGCTCTTTCCGTGTTTATCTCTCCGCCGGATATAAGCATACCTCTTTTTTTTCCTATCATTTCAAGTATCTCATAGCCCTGCAAATATTCAATATCCTCTTTTTTAAGCTTATACCTTACACAAAGCGGCTCAATATAATTATCCCTCAGATATTCAAGAAGTCTGCCGCTAAGCTGTTCGGTGTCGAGTATATCGTCCTTTACCGAGCCGATATAGGCAAGCCTTTCTCCCACTCCGGGATCATCAAATTTTGGCCAGAGCACTCCGGGCGTATCAAGCAAATCAAAGCCCTTTCCTATCGTAAACCACTGATTTCCTCTGGTAACTCCGGGACGATCCTCAACCTTCGCCCTGTTTTGCTTAGACATACGATTGATAAATGAGGATTTACCTACATTCGGTATTCCGACAATCATAACCTTTATTGTTCTTCCCGTCATTCCCTTTTCCTTCCATGCCTGTATTCTGTCGGAAAGTACATTTTTCACTGTGGGAATAAAAGCATTTAATCCCCTGCCTGTTTTGCAATCTAAGGCTATTGCAGCAATACCCCTACCCTTGAATAGCTCAAGCCATTTTTTGGTTTGTATCGGATCTGCCATATCACATTTATTAAGTACAACAAGCCTCGGCTTATTATTTATTATACTTCTCAGGTCCGGATTGCAGCTTGAATACGGCACTCTCGCATCGAGCAATATCGCAACCGCATCAATAAGTTTAAGCTGTGATTCAATCTTTCTTTTGGTTCTCGTCATATGCCCGGGGAACCATTGTATTGATTTAATTTCCTCCATAGTCCCCTCCTGATTTATTATATCCCATCAATATACGCTTCCTATTGCATTAGTCGGATAAATTCTAAATTCAGCCTTACCGATTATATTCTCAACAGGTATAAGACCTATATCTGTGCTTCTGCTGTCAAGCGAACCTTCACGATTATCGCCCATTACAAAAACATACCCCTCAGGTATCCTGTCGGGTATATCAATAGGACGCTTCAATTCAACGGTCTTACCCTTTATATAATCCTCATCAAGTATAACCCCGTCCACGCTTACCGCACCTGTTTCATAATTTATAGATAGAGCCTGTCCCTCAGTTGCTATTACCCTTTTTATTATAGGTGTGTTATAATTTTCTCCGTGACTTATAACGACAATATCTCCATATTGAGGCTTATACATGAAATTGGAAATTATCAGTCTGTCGCCATCTTGTAGTGTATCTGTCATTGATTGCCCGTCAACAGTAACCTGCCTAAATACAAATGTAAGAAGCAGTACAACAGCTATTATAGCTATGACAAGGGCATTAGCCCATTCAAATATAAGCCCGGTAATTGTTGTTTCTTCCTCCTCATTCACAGGATCTTCAGCAGATCTCAATTCAACACCACTTTCCTCATCGGTTTCATTATCAATTTTTTTATCAGACATAGTAAAACACCTCTCAACTTACCTTTTAAACTTTTTATTATCTCTCAGCACAGCTTACGTGCATCCTCTCCAAAACTTTTTACAGGGAACAGAACAAATTCTGCTCTGCCCTCAACCATCTCATCGGGAATAAATATATTATCATTCTCCGCCCTGACATAAATTCCCCCCTGATGTTCAGCCTTTTCGGAAAATTCAGCGCAATAAAAACATCCATCCGTTTTTATTATAACGACATCATCCTTACCAAAGCTTTTTACCGTTCTATTGACAACAACCGCTGTTTCGTTGCCGTCAATACTCACATTCTCTATCGGATATATTCCATAGAAAATATTAAAAACAAGGGTAAAAGCCAGTGCCGCCGCTATGACAAAAAATATAAAACTCAGTAGACTCCTCCACGCTGCCATATCATCGGCAATATCATAAAAAACCTCATTCCTGACAGGTATCAGACCTATATGATTATATCCTCCGATTCGTTCCCCCACCTTATCAGGTTTATTTTCGGTACGGGAATTTTTTATTTTCATATTCGACCACCTCGGCAGCAGATAGCAAAAAAGGGACAATAAAGTCCCTTTTTCCGGCAATTATTTGATTTGCTCTTTAACCTTGGCAGCCTTACCAACTCTGCCACGGAGATAGTAAAGCTTGCTTCTGCGAACCTTACCGCTTCTGATAACCTTGACATCCACAACATTCGGTGAGTTTATCGGGAATACTCTTTCAACGCCTACACCGTATGAAAGACGGCGTACAGTAAAGGTTTCGGCAACCCCGCTTCCCCTTTTGGCAATAACTGTTCCCTCAAACATCTGAATTCTTTCTCTGTCACCCTCGCGGATATT
>CANRAN010000005.1 GCA_947628595.1 uncultured Clostridia bacterium
AAAGCTCCTGGGGATTTCAATATGAACACTCACTCGTCCCCGAAGCAGACGGTGTCACAAGACTTCCTATACAACTTCTTGAGAGTGTGGGGAATCTTGTTATAGTCGCAGTCCTTATTCTTCTATCAAAAAAAATACATACAAAAGGCTTCCTTCTTCCCTTGTATTTACTTATGTATGGTATTTTACGGTTTACAACAGAATTTTTCCGGGGCGATGAAATCCGCGGTTTTCTTTTCGGAATATCAACATCGCAATGGATAAGTGCATTTGTAATAATTGCTTCTACAACTGCATTAATGAAAATAGTTAATCAGGGAAAAGTAAAGGTCATATAATAAAGGATACCCGTCTGTCTTAGAACTAAAAAGACAAACGGGTAAATTTTTATACAAATTCTTTAATTTTCTGTTTCGCTAAGTTCCTGTGCAATTTCCATAATCTTCATAATTCTGTGATTTACACCGGAACGGCTTATCGGTGTACTGAGTGCCTCGCCAAGCTCCCTCAGATTATATTCGGGATTTTCCTCACGCAGCTGTGCAAGTTCCCTCAGTTCCTCCGACAGATACCCAAGTCCGCGCTTCTCCCGTATAATACCTATTGCCCTAAGCTGCCTTGCAGCCGCAGCCGCTGTCTTATTGCTGTTTGCTGTTTCGGAGTTTATCTGTCTGTTCACCTTATTCCTTACAGACTTATATATCTGCTGCTGTATTATATCAAGTGATGCCATTTGCGCACCGATATATGTAAGCATATCGGATATAAGGTCACTGCCCTTCAGATATACGATATAGCTTCCCTTTCGCCTTACAATATTCGGCTCATTCCTCATGATATCAATCTCACTCATAAGCCGACTGAGATCGTTCGCAAGATTCATATGAGGAACGACAAATTCCATATGATAATCTTTTTCGGGATCGGTAACATTGCCGCAGACAAGGAAAGCCCCCCTCAAAAAATAAGGTATATATTCCTCGCTTTCAATGTTTGCACGATTTATCCTAAGACTTGGCGTATTATCTACATGACCGAAATAATCGAATATCCTGCCGCAATCCTCACTGTCCGGTACACTCAATGTGTAAATATCCTTTTCCTCTCTGCGTTTTGTAAGAGTACATGAGGTTTCGACAATAGCCGAGGTCAGTGCGGATAGTGTTTCCGCATATAAAACCGCAACCGCCTTACAACCTGTTGTAAACGATATTGCTTTTGTAGAAAAATATTTTGAAAACAGTGCCATACCGTATGCAAAGGCGTATTTCTTCCTTTCATCCGATATTTTCAACGCACAAAGCTCCCTTTTTGTTTCCTTTGAAAATGACATTTATATCACCTTCAGTTTTTACTTATATCCCTGTGGTGCACAATAGCTCTCTGCCCTGTTTCAAGTATATGATTATACAAAACTCTTGTAAGCGTTACAGAGCGGTGCTTTCCACCCGTGCAGCCAATTCCTATAACAAGCTGACTTTTTCCCTCACTCAGATACAGTGGCAAAGAATAATCAACAAGGTCAACCATCCTTTTCGCAAAGCCGTCTGACTGTTCAAACTGCATAACATAATCATATACACAGGCCTCAAGTCCCGTATGCTCCTTAAGCTCCGGAATATAGAACGGATTGGGCAGACAACGCACATCAAACACCAAGTCAGCCTCAGCCGGAAGTCCGTATTTAAAGCCAAATGACATACAGGTCACCGTCAGTCCCAACGATACATTCCCAAGAAATAATGAGGTTATCCTTTCCTTAAGCTGTGTCGGTGACAAAAGAGAGGTATCTATAACATAATCCGCACGTGCCTTGACCGGCATAAGAAGCTCTCGCTCAAGACTTACTGCAAGCTCTGTTGTCGCCGAGTTATCACTCAGCGGATGCTTTCTCCTCGTTTCTTTGAAACGTCTGAGCAATACATCATCCCTTGCATCAAGAAACAATATCTTGTATTTTTTATGTACCGACCTGAGTTTATCAAGGGAATCAAATAAATCGTCAAACACATCCCCCGCTCTTATATCGGTAACAACCGCTATCTTTTTCATATGCTCATCCGTAGATTTTTCACAAAGCTCATAAAATGTCGGAACCAAAACAGGAGGTATATTATCTACACAATAAAAACCAATATCCTCCATATTTTTCATAGCAACTGACTTTCCGGCCCCCGACAATCCGGTAATAATTATAAATTCCATCTGCACTGCCACCCGTATTTCACCAAAAATTTCCTATTTCCGTATGATATTCCTTATATTAATTTATACTTTCATTCAATATATTTTATCTCACATTGCAGCTCCACACCGGTTTTTTCACGTACCGCACCCTTAACCCTTTCAATAAGCTCCAGAACATCGCCGGAAGATGCTCGTCCGTTATTTACAATAAAGCCTGAATGTTTCTCACTCACCTGCGCATCCCCGACAGATAAGCCCTTAAGACCGCACTGCTCAATAAGTGCCGCAGCATAATAACCCTCTGGTCGCTTGAATACACTCCCCGCACTCGGACGGTTAAGCGGCTGCTTTGCCTTACGCCTCTCCATTGTGTCCTGCATGAGATAAAATATTTCATTCTTATTTTTCGGAAAAAGCTTCAGTGTTACATCAAGAATAATAACATCTCTGTCGGTATAAAAGCTGTGTCTGTATGAAAACTCATGCTTTTCCGCTGACAACTCCCTTATATTGCCGTTACTGTCAAGGTACCTTGACGATACAACAACATCTTTTATTTCACCGCCATAGGCTCCGGCATTCATATATACCGCACCGCCCACAGAGCCGGGAATACCCCATGCAAATTCTATCCCTCCCAGGCTGTTATTTTTAGCATAAATACACACCCCGGCAAGACTCACACCTGCACCGCAGCGGAGAGTATTTTCATCCGTCAATTCAATTTCATCAAAATCCCCGCCAAGCTTTATTACAACTCCACTTATTCCCTTATCGGAAACCAATAGGTTCGAGCCAAGACCTATCACAAAATACGGAATTTCAAAGCTTTTACAGGATTCTGTAACATTTTTGAGTGCATCTATGCTTTTGACCTCACAAAAGCACTCGGCATTACCTCCTATACGAAAGCTCGTATGGAGATACATCGGCTCATCCCTCTTTATTATTACAGATTCGCTCTGTATTGATTTTATAAATTCGTCGGTTACCATAATATATTCTCCTAATTATATTTTTCAGACCGGCTGATATAACCTCTGTCCAGCAAACAACTGTCAGAACTCAATGGGCTTTACATTACCCTTATCATCCTCTTCTTCGGGATATTCCAGACCGAGTGCGGCAAACAATTCCCTTGCCGCATTATAACCCATCTTTCTCTGACGGTTATTCATAGCCGCAACCTCAATTATAACTGCAAGGTTACGTCCGGGCTTTACAGGTATCGTTACAATCGGTATTTGATTATTAAGTATCTCTGTCATTTCGCTGTTCATACCCATACGGTCATACACCTTTTTGTTATCCCACAGTTCAAGATTTATAACCATATCAATCTTCTGAGAAAGCTTTACAGAGCCCATACCGAATATCCTTCTTGCATTAATTATACCTATGCCTCTCAGCTCGATAAAATGACGTATATTTTCCGGTGCTGAGCCGATTAGCTGTGTATTTGACACCCTGCGTATCTCTACCGCATCATCAGCGATAAGACGATGTCCACGTTTGATAAGCTCTATTGCTGTTTCACTTTTACCCACTCCGCTGTCGCCGACAAGAAGCAGCCCTTCACCATATACCTCAACCAAAACACCATGTCTTGTCACCCTCGGGGCAAGTTCAAGATTCATAAAATTAACAAGCTCCGCTGTTATTGAGGATGTAGGCTCGGACGTTCTCAGAACCGGTATCTTACATTTTTCTGCGGCAGACATAAGCTCTCCGTATGGTATTATATTCCTCGTTACTATTATTGCCGGGGGATCAAGATCAAAAAGTCTTTCAATAACATGGTACCTCTGCTCGGTGCTGAAACGATTAAGATAGCTGTTCTCGGTATTTCCGAAAAGCATTATTCTTGAATTATCAAAAAAGTCGAGAAATCCCGTAAGCTCAAGTCCGGGACGAGTTATATCCTTTGAAAAAATCTGTATTTCATCGGGGTTATTTGGCATATATGCCACATCAAGCGACAGCTCTTTTATTATTTTTGATAAGCTGACCGAAAATTTTGGTTCCAAATCACTGCACCTGCCTTTGTATAGTTTACGATAATAATCATTATAACCTATTTAACCAAATTATTAAAGTGTTTTTTGAAATATTTTATAAAAACCGACAACATTTTTTATTTTCATAATATTTTTAGGGATAAGGTTTGTATCACTCCGGTAATGCAAATAATGCAGCACCGTTTATTTGATAATATCAACATTTATTTTGAATGCCTTCATTGCCTGTTCGTAAACCTTGACTGTACATTTAGCCATATATTCCGCATCCGTATCTCTCATGCTTCGTCTTACTATGCTCCTCATCTGCCGTTTTTCATGGGTATTAAAGGCGGATAATTTTTTGAGGTATTTCGCAAATCCGGCTTCGTTTTTACATACAAAACCATTTACTCCGTCCTTTATCATATTGTATGCATATTTCTCCTTATCCTCCTTTACGAGAACGGGCAGACCGCAGGACATAGCCTCAACAAATGACATAGACATAAGTGCGTCGTCCGAGGAACAGACATATATATCGCAGGCAGAATAAATTGCAGGCATAAGATTGTGCGCAATCATTCCCGTGAAATGCACCATGTCGGTAATTTTGAATTTTCTGCTCATTGATTTCAGATATTCAAGTTCTGTTCCGTCACCTACAATAAGCAGATGTATATTATCACTCTTTTTTATATGCCTTGCAAATGCACTCAAAACAAATTCCAAGTTCTTATCAATACTCAGATCCCCGGCAAATACCGCAACGACTGAATTCTGAGGGAGCCTAAGCCTTTTCCTAAGTTTCCTTACCGCATCATCGCTTGCATTTTTATAATTGAACACACTTCTGTCTGTTGCAGAGGGTATGAGATGTACCTTGCGTTTTCTTCCGGCAGCACGTACAAATGACGCAGCACGTTTATTTGAGGAGGCTATAACATTAGAGTTATCCAACATATCGCAGAAATGCTTTTTCTCAATCAGCGTTTTTATTTTCCATGTAAGCACCGAGCTGTCGGAGGCAAATCTGTCAAGGTAGTAATCATGTACCGAAAAGACCACCGGACATCTTAGCTTATCCGCTATATTCAGAGCCATATATCCGATTTTTGTATCTGTTTGAATATGTATGACATCCGGAGCAAATTTAGTAAGGAATTTCATTACATATTTATCGTCTATATTTTTACACTGATACCCGTATTTGTTCATGGATTTCTTCGCCGGACAGCGCACAACACCGTCCTTGAATACGGATTGCTCTGTATGTAGTGAAGAGGTTACAACAATAACTTTATGTCCGAGAGCTTCAAGACCTTTTTTAAGAACAGCCACATAACTTGAAATTCCGCAAACATATGGTGCAAGTACCTCAGAAAAAATTGCCACATTCATAATAATCACCGTTTATTCTGCTTATTTCGTACAACTGTATATAGTATAGCACATACTCAACCTTTACAAAAGGGGAATTTACAAAAAATTCAATATGTTTCGATTTTAATGCAAAAGGCAAAAGACACAGAGAAACCTCTGTGTCTTTGCCTAAAAGGAATAAAAAGAAAAAAGGAAAAAGGAAAGAAAAGAAATAATCGAAAGTAGGTACAGTCGAATATTCTCTTATAATCAAATTAATTTACACATCACGGTTTTTTATTTTACTTCCCGTTGACATCTATATAATACACTAAAATAATTCATTTGTCAAGCTTTTTTTATCAAATTTTTATATATTTTTTTTATTTAAGTATTTAATTATAAAGTAGTGCTGGTGGGGGCAGCACCGTGCGGAAGCTGTTATACCGTAAGCCGGGCTTCAATACTCAACTAAATTATTATATTCACTGACTGAACCATGAAACCACTTTATCCTTTATTTTATTATAAATACCTGATAAGGCTTCCTTTCCCTCATCAGAGCTAATATATTCCCCTGCAACCTTTAGTGCCTGTCCTGTAAGACTATTGGTCCGGCACATAACCTTACCGTCGGAGGAAACAAAATTCCTGATGTATAGGTCAATATCATAATCCTTTATTTTATATGTGTATTTCGCTTCTACATTTATCGTTGTTCCGCTTACAATTATATGCTCCTTGTTTTCCGATAACCTTGACAGAATATATGAAAGTACCTTATCGGGTATTCCAAGTTCACCAACATAGGCATCATAAAGACCTACCGACAGCGTACTTGTTTCCGTGTCCAGGGAAAAGCTCAGCTTTGAACGTACCGCAAGCCGGAACCCCTTGATATATATATGTGCATATATCTCCGCCGGCTCTTTTTCATGCAAATATACCATAATATGATCTACGCCGGAATTATTGCCGTCGTAATCGGTACAATATTTTTTATTTATATAAGTGTTAAGCTCTGCTTCGCTTATTTCAAATTCCTTTCCGAAAGCCGCTCCTACAAGCAAAGTTTTCAAAAATGTATTTTCCGATTTTTCATTCAGTGTATATTTATCCTTTATATTATCTGTAAAGGCAAGAGCTATACATCGGCATATAAAAATAATCACTGCAACGAGAATAAGTATAAATATCGTAATTATAATTATACCTGTCTTTCTTTTACTTTTTGCCATATTGTCCCACCTTTTCCTAAGCGTATATCGTACCTATAAAATAAGTAAACCACATAGATTATTTCAACTCGGCAATGGTAACACCGGCTTCACCCTCGCCGAAAACGCCCAAACGGTAGCTTCTTATCAACGGATGAGTCTTCAAATGCTTTTGTATCTCACGACGAAGTACTCCCGTACCCTTTCCGTGAATTATTGTTATCTGATGCAATCCCTGCATAACTGCCGTATCTATCGCCATATCCACATCGGCTATGGCATCAAGTGCAGTTTCCCCCCTTACATCAATTTCGGTTGCCGCTGTTGTTTTTGTATCACGTCTTACAGTCCTCGTAACACTTCTTTTCGGAAGCTTCACCTTTTCCTGCTTGAGCAGTCTTACATTATCTAAACGTACACGGGTTTTTATAATTCCCGACTGTACGAGAACACTGTCCTTTCCTATCTCAAGAACTGTACCCTCCTTGTCTATATCGAAAATAAGCACCCTATCCCCCTTGACAAGCGGACGCGGAAGCACATATTCATCGTTACTGCGTTTTTCAACCGGATCGGCGGCATTTTCCATATTCCGTATATCAGCCCTGAGCTTTGCCCTCTCTTCCGCTGTTATTTCCCTCCTTTTGCGTATAGACTCCATTTCATCAAGCAGATCGTAAACCTGTGTTCTTGCCTTTGCTATTATATTTTCAGCCTGTGCACGGGCAAGCTCGATTTCATTTTTCTGATCTCTGCGTGCCCTTTCTTCAACTTCTTTTGCCTTTTCAAGCTCTTGCTGTGCCTGTGCTTTGAGTTTCTCAGCCTCGCACAGCTTTTCCTCAAGCTCACTACGGCTTTTTTCGAGTTTCGACACAACACTTTCAAATTTTGTATTTTCAGTTGACACAAGCTCTCTTGCTCTATTAACGATAGTTTCATTCATTCCGAGCCTTTCAGAAATCGAAAACGCATTTGATTTTCCCGGCATACCTATAAGCAAACGGTAGGTAGGACTGAGCGTTGTGACATCAAATTCACAGCAGGCATTTTCAACACCCTCTGTTTCAAGAGCATAGCTTTTTATTTCCGCATAATGAGTAGTAGATACAATTTCAGCCTTCTGTGCCCTCAGCTGTTCAAGTATTGCCTCCGCAAGTGCCGCACCCTCAACAGGATCTGTTCCTGCTCCAAGTTCATCTATCAATACAAGGCTTTTTTCGTCTGCAAGGGAAAGTATCCTTACGATATTTGTAATATGCGCAGAAAAGGTTGACAATGACTGCTCTATACTCTGTTCATCACCAATATCCGAAAGAACCTTATCAAATACGGAAATTTCACTGTTATCATATGCAGGTATCATCATTCCGCACATTGCCATGACCGACAGAAGTCCTACTGTTTTAAGTGTAACAGTTTTACCTCCCGTATTCGGTCCTGTTATAACAAGAGTATCAAAACTTATTCCAAGCTCGATATCGGTAGGAACAACCTTATCCCCGGGTATGAGCGGATGACGAGCTTTTTTAAGTAAAATTCTCCCCTTATCATTAAGCAATGGAACTGATGCCTTCATTGAATATGCAAGATTAGCCTTTGCAAAAATCACATCAAGCTCTGTAAGTATTTCATAGCTGCCTGAGATATTATCCGCATATGCACCGACCTCCGCCGAGATCTCGGCAAGTATTCTCTCTATTTCCGCCTTTTCCTTTGATTGCAGCACACGTATATCATTATTTGCCTCGACAACGCTCATCGGCTCAATAAAAACAGTAGAGCCGCTTGAGGATGTATCATGTACAAGTCCCGATATGTTTGAACGAAATTCCGCCTTTACGGGAATTACAAATCTCCCGCCTCTCATTGTCACAATACTGTCCTGAAGATATTTCTGCATTGATGCAGAATGTATTATCTTATCAAGTCGTTCTCTTATCCTTGCAGATGTTGCGGCTATTTTTCTGCGGATATCCGCAAGTGTAGGGGATGCATTATCGGCAATTTCATCTTCCGACAGTATGCACGAGGTAATCTTCGTTTCAAGAAACTTATTCGGCATAAGGGCACCAAAACGCATATCCAGAACGGTTTCTACCGATTCACACTTACTCCTCCACTCCACAGTCGAGCGTATCACCCTAAGCAGTGCCGCTACCCTTAGAAGCTCAAGTGTTGTCAGCACTGCCCCTGCCTCGGCTCTCCTTGCCGCACCGGTCATATTATACAGACCTCCAAAACCAGGTGAGCCGAATCTTCCTATAAGAGCGTGTGCATCCGAAGTCTCCCTCAGAAGCATTTCCGCCTCATAAAGTCCGCCTGACGGTTCAAGCGAAAGCACAAGCTCACGGGCATCCTCCGTTGAGGTTTGCTCTGCGAGCATTTCAAGTATTTTATCAAATTCTATTGATTTAAGATATTTATTCATATTAATTCTTTATCCTTATCTTTTTATAAAAATCAAGAGCGTTCATATTACGCTCTGTGTGTAAGAGCATATACTTTTCAGCACAATCTGCGAACTGCACAAGAGAGTTATCCGACACGGAAAAGGAAAAAATTTTCTTAGGGTCTGCGAATACTGCTGTCCTTACGGCCGTAAGCGCACCTCTCGAAAGTGCTATTGAGTCCTGACCGCCTGTATAGCATTTTCCGCATATAAGCTTACCCTCATTATAAAGAAAATGCATTACATCCGCCTCATAGCAATTACATTTCTCACAGCACACAAGATCCGGCATATAGCCTGCAATCGACAAGAAACGCATTTCAAATACTGCCTTTACCATAAGATCGGGCTTTGTACCCTTTGAAAGAACATACAGAGAATTGAGTATAAGACTCAAAAATTGACCCGAATCAACGCCCTCCGGTATCATATGCAGCACTATCTCACAGAAATATTCGGCAAGTGCAAATTTTTCAAGATCAAGTCTCAGATTATAAAACAGCTCAATGGGCTCCGCTTCGTCTATTATGTAGCGATCCTTTGCACAGTAAATCATAAGCTTAGAATAGCTCAGCGACTGTGTAGCCGTACACAGTCGCCCTTTCAGAAGCTTGGCATTTTTCACAAAACAGCGTATAATGCCGTTAGTGCGTGTCAGAACTGTAACAAGCTTATCATTTTCTTTAATTGTTTGCTCCGTCAGTATCAGACCGTCCATTCTGAGCCTCATTTTCTGCCTCCGTATTTTTATCAAGAAATTGCTGCGGTGCACAAGCCTTAGCTTCTCTGTATATAAGATAATCCCTTATGCTTCCCGATGCAATAAAATTATCCCATGCCTTTCCCTCGTCCATGCTGCTGCCTCCTTTTCCGTATTACTAAATATCTATGTTGTTATTATATCCTGTAACACAGAAAATTATTGGCATTTTTTAGTGACTTTATTCAAAATCATTTTGGTCGTAGCCAAGACTCCTCAGTATATTTTCCCTGTTTCTCCAATCTTCTTTCACCTTTACCCATATTTTCAGATTAACCCTGCACCCGAAAAATTTTTCCATATCCTGCCTTGCATAACTTCCGATTTTCTTGAGCATAGCTCCGCCCTTACCGATTATTATGCCCTTATGGCTGTCCCTTTCACAAAAAACCGTTGCATCTATGTCAATTATCGGTCTGTCCTCCCTTTCCTTCATTCTCTCTACAAAAACAGCCGTACCGTGCGGTATCTCCTTATCAAGCAGCCGCAAAAGCTTTTCTCTTATGATCTCGGCAGCAAGCACCCTCTCCGGCTGATCTGTCAGGGTGTCCTCATCAAACATGAATTCTCCCGGTTCAGCCAATTTTCTCAGTTCGCTCTTTAATATTTCCACTCCGTCCCCGGTTTGTGCAGAACACGGCACAACGGCACTAAAATCATAAATTTCCGAAAGCTTAGCTATAATCGGTGCAAGTTCAGATTTATCACGCAATGTATCTATCTTGTTAATCGCAAGCACAGCGGGTATTCCCATTGCCCCGAATTTTTCGGCAAGGATTTTCTCTCCCTCGCTTATCTCCGAATTTGCCTCTGCAACAAGTAAGCCTACATCCACCCCTGCAACAGATTCATTTACCGAACGCAGCATATAATTATCAAGATTATTCCTTGGTCTGTGCAGTCCGGGAGTATCTATGAAAACAAGCTGAGTATCCTCCTCTGTCAGCACTCCCGTTATTCTTGTACGTGTTGTCTGAGGTTTTGAGGACACTATTGCTATCTTCTGTCCGAGCATATAATTAAGAAGTGAGGATTTGCCCACATTAGGTCTTCCCACTATTGCTATAAAAGCCGTCCTATGTTCCATTTACTTTCCTCCGTCCCTATTTTCCGTTTTATCCTTCCTTGGTGCTGTCACTATAAATATTATTGCTATTATCGTTATCAGAACCAATCCCACAAGGTTAAGCGGATGAGATCCATAGAAATTATACATTGATATAAAGCCTTCTATATTCCCAAAAAGAAATAAGGCTATCAATACGGAAAAAACAGCAAGAATTAGCACGGCACCCGCCGCCGCATCCTTAGCTATTTTTATATGGGGATCTCTCTTTTCCGATATTCTGTCCGCTAAATTTTCCACAGCGGTATTTACAGCCTCTGCCGAGATAACTCCTCCTATCGTCAGCAGAAGAATTGTATATTCTGTCCTTGTAAAAGCAAAAAAACGTGCAAGCATAAGAACATACAGTGCAGCCACAATATGTATTCTCATGTTCCGCTCGTTTTTTATGCAGTGTATTATACCGGAAAAAGCATATTTAAAGCCTTTAAGAAAAGATCTCACCGTTAATTACTGTCCTCTATAACATAGCTTGAAGAACTCGGCAGACCGAGGAGTGTCATTACCTTTTCTTCCTTTTCCCTCATTCTCAGTTTTTGCAAACCGTTATCCTCATGGTCATAACCGAGAAGATGCAGCATTGAATGAGCAGTAAGATACCCTACCTCACGTTGCAGGCTGTGACCGAAGCGTTCCGCCTGTTCAACTGCCTTTTCTATTGAAATGACTATATCACCGAGAATTTTTGCACCCGTTTCCGGATCGACATCATATTTACCATTCTCTCCCATAGGAAATGATAGTACATCTGTCACGCTGTCTTTTTTCCTGTATATCGAGTTAAGCTCCTTTATCTGAGTATTGCTGACAAGGGTTACGCTTACCTCGACAGATCCGCTGAATTCTTCCTCCTTTAGCACAGCATTACAGCAGCGTCTTATAAGCATACGCAAGCCCGTAGGAATTTTTATCTCTTTTTGTTTGTTTTTGATTATTACCTTAATTTTATCCATTTTAACCTTTCCTTTCGCATTAATTTTTTATAGACCGATACAGACTGTCCATCCGCCGCAGCGGAATGAACGCAATTTTTTTACGAGCGTGAATTTGCGGAACCTGAATTTCTGTCATAAGCCTTTATTATATCCTGCACAAGTCTGTTCCTGACAACATCGGATGGACTAAAAGTAACGCTCTCTATACCGTCAATATTTTTCAGTATTCTAACTGCATCCTTAAGTCCTGAGCGTACACCGCCGGGCAAATCTATCTGAGTTATATCACCTGTAATTACCATTTTGGAATTAAATCCAAGACGTGTCAGGAACATTTTCATCTGTTCGGGCGTTGTATTCTGTGCCTCATCAAGTATTATGAAGCTGTCGTCAAGTGTCCTGCCTCTCATATACGCAAGCGGTGCAACCTCTATATTTCCTCTTTCGACATACTTTTGATATGTTTCTGCACCAAGCATATCAAAAAGTGCATCATACAGCGGTCGAAGATACGGATCAACCTTACTTTGAAGATCCCCGGGGAGAAAACCGAGCTTTTCACCTGCCTCGACTGCCGGTCTTGTCAGTATTATCCTGTTCACTTCCCTTGCTCTGAATGCCGTTACCGCAACCGCAACGGCAAGATAGGTTTTTCCCGTTCCTGCCGGACCGATCCCCAACGTTATTGTATTTTCCTTTATTGCTGTACAATATCTTTTCTGACCGAGCGTTTTCGGCTTGACAGGCTTTCCTCTTGAGGTTATACAAATACAGTCTCCTGCAAGACGCTCTATCTTATCCTCATTTCCCTCATTAACGAGAGACATACAATAACGAACATTCTGATCACTCAGTGCCTCTCCTCTGCTGACAAGATTCAGAAGACTTTCTATCACCTTTGCCGCCTTTGAAACATTTTCCGGTTCTCCGCTTATCTTCAGTTCAGAACCTCTGCACACAACAGACACCATATATTCATTCTGAATAAGTCTTATATTCTCATCAAAAGTGCCGAAAAGTGCGACTGCCTGCTCCATACGATCTATATTTATGACCTGTTCTACCATTGAACCACCTTTTACCGAATGAAATAAGTATATTCCTATTCATTTATCTGAAATTATAAAAATATAGTCTTATCATGATTATATCATAGTAATTGTTAAAAGTCACTATTTTTTTTATCATTTTTTAAATTTTTATAGATATACTTTATTTTTGTCAAAATTTCCGAAAAAATGTATCAAATTTCATATTTTATACAACCAAATCAAAAAAACAGGGATCATGATAAAATATCTCATGTTCCCTGTTATATTATTGAAAAAAAATCAGTCAAACAATTAGGTATATTCCCTAAACTTCGGCATTACCGCACCATTTCAAACTCATGAACATATTCGGTCATTATCCTCGGACAATTCATCAGGATATTCGTCCGCATACTCCGCATATTCCTGTTCGGGCATTTCCTCGTAATCCGTTACTATACTGTATTGCTCCATATCCGCTTCAGCCTCCCCGGAAATTACAGATATCTCTTCATTTTTCGCTCCCACACCTTGTTGTTTATTTTCTGTTTCTATCACCCGCTTTTCATTATCATCCTGATTGCAGGCGTTAATCGTCAATAAATTACCTGTCATCACGGATAATACCACCATACCTACAAACATTTTAAACATTTTCATTACAATCGCACTTTCTTATTTGAATTTACATTTTTTTATATCCGAGAAGATTGAGCATGAACGAAATTTCAAAATGCTTCATTCTCGAAAAAATATAATCAAATTCCCCCGCATATTTCACCACCCTTCCGTTAAAGCCTTTTTTGAAACGATATACACCGTAATTCGGGTGATTCTCCTCATTACAGTGCGGAATACCCATAAAATCGTAAATCCGGCACCCCGATTCCATCGCCCAGCTTATCATATTCCACTGCATAAGATAATTCGGCATAAGCTCTCTGTGCCTGCTTGTCGAGCAGCCGTAAACATAGCTTACCCTGTCGCCGAAACGTATGGCAAGTGCACCCGATATTTCCTCACCCTGTGGGGTGTAACACATATACAGTCTTGCATCATCTCCGAAAGCATCAAGCATATTTTTGAAATACTCCTTTGAACGTATGCAAAAACCATCCCTTTTTCCTGTTTCCGTCATAAGCTCATAAAAGGCATCAAGACTGCTGTTATGATAATCACATTCTACACCCCTGCGCTTAGCAAGACGTATATTGTATCTCCACTTGGAGTGGAACGAACCGAATACTTCCTCCCCTGTTCTATTCCCTATATCAAGAATATAATTTTGCAGGCTCTGCACACTGTTGTCCTCCGGCATATCGGGATTATGCCTGAAGCCCATGCCTGTAAGAATATTCACAGATTCATAATCATCATATGGAATCATAGGATCAAGCTTAAGCACAAAGGCATTATATTTATCCGCAAGAAGCTTTGCCCTTTCTATAAGCTGTCTTAGCGTATATGTATCACGGATATCACATACCGGTCCCCTCGGTGCATACATAAAGCAGGTATTCAGAAACGGTATTTTTTTGATGAGTATCTGCATAGCACCGTTAATATTACCAAATTCATCCCTCACAATTATTTTTTCACTTCCCCATTCCTTTTTCACCCTCTGCCAACATTCCGACTGCATGAAGCTTACATTTTCGGACGACATTACAAATTTTTCATATTCAGATAATTTCATTACATTTTTTTGCATAATCTTCCTCCATCAAAATTCTGTATATAAAATTCCCCTGTGTTATCTGACAAATCAAATATAACACAGAGGTTGTTATACAGTATTCCGCTTTCTGCAAAAGAAATGTAAAAATGTAATTTAATGAATTATTTATGCACTTCCTGTTCCTATGCCCGTTATCCTGTCCGCACTAAGGCTGTAATACAGTATTGTGCTGTTTTTCCTCGAATCGGAGCTTAAAACTATCATTAGCTCATCACCACTTGAGAAAACATTATATTCATCCGAATAATGCGGTATTTCCAGATAAAAAACAAAGGTACAATAGTTCTCCTCCGCTTTATCCATTATATTTCCGTAGAGATTGATATCTATATAGCCGTCAGTATCAGGCATAGATAAATCACATCCGACTCCACTCATTGAAATATTTATAAGATAATCAAACAAGGCATTATCATCCTCGTCAGCCAAAAAAGACTCTTCACTATTTTCTTCATATTCCGCATCATCATTTAACACAACCCCATCGAAATCGTTATAGTTTTCTTCATAATTTTTAACATACGATGAAGTATAATACTTTTCTATATATGGAATAGCATAATCAAGGTCATCTATAATTTTCTCACTTTTTCTTGTTATATCGGATGACGAAAATACCTTTCCGGTTTCCTCCCTCAATCTGTAAAATTTTACACTATAATCTGTCAGACCCATGACAAGATCCATTATATGCCCGGCATTATCTGTACCGATATATCTAAAGCCCTCAATATACAATATTCCTATACTTTTATCTATAAGTGCCGAGTCTGCAAAATCTGTCTCCTCGGGAGCACATCTCACATAATCAAATGTCCTGTTGATAAATCCTATCATATGATTAAGCTTATTATTTTGCTCTGAACATATACTGCTATATACACTTTTCAGATCCTTCTGACTTTTGTTTTTTGCATCGAAATTTCCACCATTCTTTTCAGCCTCTGCTCTGAGATAAGCTATAATATCCTCAACCACTTCCGCTTGATAATTATCATTGTAATCCGAAGCTTTAAGCAAATTGTCACAACAATCCGTTATGTATTTTTCGTAACTTATACAGCTTTCCTTATCATATTCAAGCCATGGGTAAAATCTTGAACTGTCCTCGTCATTAATGAACATAAGTCTGGTACTGTCGGAGCCACTCTCCTCAAATATCTGATTTTTATAATCAGGAATCATATTTCCGCATATTAATATGCCGAATATTTCCGCCGCCCCTATTGCAGCTATAAGCACAAAAGATATTATTATTTTCTTATTAAACCTCATTCCCGCTTACCCCCGATATCTTTATCCTGACCCGCACATCCGTACCCTTGCCCGGTGTACTTTCAAGTGTAATTTCCGCATTATGCTTTTTGGCTATTTCCGAACACAGTGCAAGACCAAGACCTGCACCGCCCTGCTTCCTTGAACGGGATTTATCAGCCATATAAAATGCTTCAAATATGTGCCTGCGATCTTCCTCGGTTATTCCTATCCCATTATCCCGAACGGAAATAACAGCGTACACACCGTCACGCTTACATGACAGATGTATTTTACCTCCCTCACAGGATGCCTTTACTGCATTATCAAGAAGATTATATATCAGGGATTTAAATATATCCTCATCCGCGTTAATCATCAACGGCTCACACTCTACTGTAAGAGCTATGCCTTTAGCCTGTACTATGGGCATAAAAACTATTTTCAAATCTTCAAGTATATTCTCTGTATTTACCGGCTTAAGCTCGAGCGTGCCATTTCCCGAAGAGATAAGCTCCATGAGTTTTCCCGAAAGTGAACGTATGCGTTTTGCTTCATCTACAATTATACCCGAATATTCGCCCAATTCCTCCGGTGAAATATTTTTCTTTATTCTAAGTATATCGGCGAAACCGAGTATTGAGGTAAGCGGAGTTTTTATCTCATGTGCAAGGCTGTCGATAAAACGTTTCCTTTCCTCTGCAACTGCCTCTATTCTGTTGTAATTTTTCTCTACCGAGCCTGCCATTTTATTTATATTTTCCGAAAGCGTTCTAAGCTCCTCGCTGCCAGCTGTTTTCAACCGTTTAGAATAATTTCCCTCCGATATTTCATTTATTGATCTATTTATCTCTGCAAGAGGACGCAGAAAAAGCTTTATCATAATAAGAAGAAATATCGCTGTTACGCAGGCAAGTACAACCGAAATCACCTGTACAAACTTGAGCTGTCTTGCTCCTTCCGTATATATTTCCGTTATATCATTGGATGTAATTACATAGTATTCATTATCCTCAAGAATAATTTCTGATGCGACAAAAATATATGAGCTTTCGTTAACGTCCTTTATCAGAGAAAATACATCATCCTTATTTTTAATTTTTTCGGGTAATCCCGACGGATTTACTTTATCACTTCCCGCACGAGCAACCTCACCCTTTTTATCATATATAATCGCAATATCGCCGTCATCGGATTGCTTTAGTATTGTATTCCTTACAATATCGTCAATATCACTTTTTGACATAACAAACCGATCCGACCTCAGCCGTTCATAGGCTACATTATTTTTCAGACCGGCACAAATAAATTCGTGGGATGCTACCGCACGACTTCTTTCTCTCGTTATCATAAGTGTACGGTTATTCGTAAGTATAACAGCAGCGGTAATATTGATCACAGCAACAACAAGAAACAATGATGTTATAAATATTTTGAACCACAGCTTCAAGTTTCTTCACCCTAATCTATATTTTCAAGTCTGTATCCGAGTTTGGGAACAGTAATCAGTAAATTTTGAATTTCGAGCTTTTTTCTAAGCTGCTGAACATGAGTATCTACTGTCCTTGTTTCCCCTGTAAACTCATACCCCCACACTGCCGACAACAATCTTTCTCTTGACAACGCTATGTCAATATTTTTAAGGAAATACACAAAAAGCTCAAATTCCCTTGGTGTAAGCGTAATATCCCTGTCATTTTTCTTTACGATATGCCTTGCAACATCTACAATTATATCGCCATACTCTAAAACAGTTTTATGCTTATTTTTTCTCCTGAGTATTACTTCTATTCTTGCGAGAAGTTCCACAGGCTCGAACGGCTTTACAACATAATCCTCAGCACCAAGCTTGAGTCCCCTAACCTTGTCAGTCACATCTTGAAGTGCTGTGAGAAAAATTACCGGAGTTCTTTCCGTATCAATTTTTTCAACTACCTCAAATCCGCTGCATCCGGGCAGCATTACATCAAGCAAAACCAAATCATAATCGCTTTCTTTTATTTTTTCCGCAGCCCTGAGTCCATTATCGCAGGTGTCATATTCATACCCTGCAATGGATGCCGTAACCTCAAGCATTCTTCTAATATTTTCATCGTCCTCTACAATCAGTAACTTTATCATAAGGTTTCTGTCCTCTTCAATTTTTTCAATGCTAACATTATAACATTTATATTTAAAATAATAAAGCGGACATATATAATTATTGTCATAGAAACGTAAGAATTTTGTAAAAAACATATGTCATTCAATAGAAAATATACATATACTTTTTTTCTTTTTTGTTTCGCTTATGTTATACCAAAATAAAATAAAGGATGCTCCGACAAAAGAAGCATCCCTTTTTATATAATCTGCAATTAACGATGGTGTCCGCCGCCGCCGTGACTTCCGCCGCCGCCACCGCCATGGCCTCCCCCGCCACTGCTTGACTGCAACTTTACTCTTGAAACGTGCGAGCCTAAAAAAATGTCCTGTGAATCATTAAATACAATACGATTATCAGATGTATAGGCAGAAGCCTTTTGTAAATCACGGAATTTATACTTTTTCCTTATTGATTTCCCGTACATAGCTGCCGCTAT
This sequence comes from uncultured Clostridia bacterium, assembly GCA_947628595.1. Taxonomy (GTDB): domain Bacteria; phylum Bacillota; class Clostridia; order Oscillospirales; family Acutalibacteraceae; genus UBA1213. The sequence continues at coordinate 18,639 of CANRAN010000005.1, forward strand.
AACAGCAATAACTATTGATAATACAAGAAAAAACACGATGTTTCTGTATGGCCTCAATGAGGATTCAAATATATTCCCGAAGAACGAAAAATGATACTTTCCTGCCTCCTCGTTATAATAAAAGGCATTATGATCAGCACCATTGCTTTTTTCTTGTTGAAGATCAGTTAAAAACACATCTAAAGCCTTTGAAACATCACTTTCATATACTGTCTCTCCGCTTTTGGGAAGATAGTCATCCATATCGTCAAATATATCGTCAACATCAGACTTTGTAACATAAAGCTTTGCATCGTGGAATGTATCTATATAATCGTAGCTCATAGACTGACCCTCAAAATCAAGGTACAGAAAAACAGAGTTCACATCTTCCCCTTTACCGAAAATAAATTCCGAACCATTGGAGGAAAATTTCTCTGTCGTTTCATCACTTCGGAATAAACCGCCTATAAATACAGCTATGTTCATATCTATATTATCCGCCGTTTCCTGTATATCATCATATATATCACTGCAAGTCTGTTCGTCCCCAAAAATTCCCGCCTCGTCTTTAAAATACGCATTCTTAGAACGATAAAATTTGTCGGTTGTAAGAGCCTCCTCAAAATCTGAGGATAAATACGGAAAATCATCTCCGTTGGTCGTGAATGCCAACGCCGCCGTATTGCAGCAACTCAACATCAAAGCTAAAGTGAAGATAAAAATCAATAGCTTTCTCATAGGAACAGACCTCCCAAAAAATATCCCAATATCATAGCTGCGATAAATATGAGAATACCCAATAGTATCTGATGACAAATAAGCCTTTTGTCGTCAATAGGAAGCTCCCCCGAAATTTTTCCTGTCTGCCCGTTTATAGCATATTCCCATATTCTGCCATTATAATGGTAGGTCATGAACCATACAGGCAAAAGCATATAATTCCAGCGTATTTTCACCACACTGTTACTGAATTTCTTGTCGTGCATACTTGAATATGAACATGACGATTCCAATACCCCGGTATTATTTACAAACATTCTCTCATTTATCCTCGGATAAATCTGTTCCTTGTTTACATCATACCTATCTGCAAAAAAGCCGCTGAGATATGATATATCAAAATCCTTTATCTGCGTGTAATCGAACGGCTCTATTGCTTCCATTATAGAATCCTCTATTTTCTTCGAGCCATCCGCCGGAATACCGTTATATTCTATATTTACATCCCTCAACACGGAGAATTTCTGAGTTTCCGTGTATGCATATCCTCCGCTCGTCCATGAGCGTACCTTATCTCCAACCGCTGTCATATGAGTATTTGTTATTGCATCGGCAACCCAAAACGGCACATAAAGACCTGTCATTTTTTCTATTTGTTTATCGGAAATAAGATCCCTCGGAATATACTTTTTCTTTTTTGCCCAAGTATTGAAATATTCAATAGCTTTATCCCTTCCGAAGGCAAAAGGCAGCACCTTTGACGGTCTGTCCTTACCATCAACTCTGCCCTTCAGTATAACCGGATTATGGCAGTAATAGCAAAATGAAGCTGCGGTATTGGAATCAGCCATTATCTGTGCCCCACAGCTTGGACATTGATATAAATTAGTATTTTCGGCAAATTCTTTTTCCAGCTCCTGTTGGGCTTTCTTTTCCTTTTCGTCCTCATCGGAAACCTCACTCATCCTTTTGAATAATTCCTTAATTTTCTCCTCAGAAAAGCTGCAGCGACAAAACTCGCAGGAAAAATCCTTGGCATCCGGATTAAATTTTAGGTTAGCTCCGCAATTAGGACAGGTATATGTTTTCGCTTCCAATATCAACACCCCTTTTTTATGAAAATCCAACTAAATTATACATATACCTACGAACGCTGTCAATAGGTAAACATATATAACTATCGGATTTGATATCACTCTCACCTTTATTTTCTGTATTCATATTATGTTATAAACAGATGATTTAACTGTTGCAAATTATTAATTTCGGAGGAAGCTTATGCTTAATATAAACAGCTTTGGTATAATCGGAGGTGACAAACGCCAGCTCTTTTGCGCCCGTTCCATGGTTGACGACGGCTACGGTGTATTCCTCGCAGGCTTTGACAAAAGTGAGAATACACTCGGTCTGAAAAACAGCGATATTTCAACGGTCATGAGCAGCTCTGATGCATTCATACTTCCGCTCCCTATTTCAAAGGACGGGGGTACGGTTTTTTCTCCATTTTCCGAAAATCCCATAAAGATAAGCGAACTTGTCAGTTTTATCGGAAATGAAAAGCCTGTATTTTGCGGAATAAACGGAGCTGCTGATGAAAAAGCCATTTCTTCAATGAGAATTTTCAGATATAGCAGTCGTGAGGAATTTTCTGTTGCGAATGCCCTGCCCACTGCTGAGGGTGCAGTTGAAATAGCAATGCATGAATATGACGGTACTGTAAGCGGTTCCAAATGCATTGTCATAGGCTACGGAAGAATAGGAAGGGTACTCTCACTTATGCTGAAGGGACTCGGAGCAGATGTTACTGTTGCCGCAAGAAAGCTCAGGGACAGAGAATTTATAAGAGCTTTGGGGATGACACCGGTTTCTGTTGACAATATGGGTAATAAATACGACCTGATATTCAACACTGTCCCGGCAGAGGTACTTGATTCACACACTCTTGCAAGAATTGCCTCTGAGGCGATTGTTATCGACCTTGCCTCACTTCCGGGAGGCGTTGACGATAATGCCGCCGAAAGAATGTCAATAAGAGTGATACACGCATTGTCACTTCCGGGTAAATCCGCTCCAAAGACAGCAGGGATCATCATAAAAAATGCAGTTTATAACATAATTGAGGAGGAAGAATTATGAACGGCATAACAGTTGGGTTTGCAATGTGCGGATCCTTCTGCACAATTTCACGAGCTATTAAAGAGATGAAACGACTTGTCGGACTCGGATACAGGGTATTGCCGATAATGTCCGATAATATGTACAATAAGGATACAAGATTCGGAAAGGCAGTGGATATAATAGGGGAAGTAGAGGAAATATGTGGAAGAAATGTTATTCATACCATAGAGGATGCAGAGCCGATCGGACCTAAGAAAATGACAGATATCATGCTTGTTGCACCATGCACGGGAAATACTGCCGCAAAGCTCGCAAATGCGGTCACAGATACGCCTGTTACAATGGCGGTAAAATCCCATCTCAGACAATCAAAACCTGTACTTCTTGCAATAGCAACAAATGATGCCCTTGGTTCGTCTGCTCAGAATATAGGAAGACTAATGAATACACGTCATATCTATTTTGTCCCGTTTTCTCAGGACGATCCCGAAAAAAAGCCTAATTCCCTTGTTTCGCATTTCGAGCTTATACCCAATGCACTGGAGTTTGCACTCTCTGAAAAACAGCTCCAGCCAATACTTGCGTAAAAATACGGGGTTAAACGCAAAGCACAAACTGCTTGGCATTTAGCCCCATCTATTATATGCGATTAAGTAAAATTAAAAACTCCTTCAAAGGAGAAGTACAGTTACTCCTCAACCTTATACGATTTACCGTCCTCAGCCAAAATACCGCCGCTTCTCGGATACTGATGTTTACCATCACCATCATTGAATACTAACTTAGGCTCACCGAATATTCCAGACTTAATCGTATAGCTGTATACTCCATCCGAACCCTTAGTCATAGCTTCCCCGGGCCAATCTGCATTCTTTGTAGTGACATCACCCTCCTGATATACATAAACATTAACACTGTCACTCCAATCATCGGGCTTTGTGAAGCTTATTACAATATCACTTCCCTCAGCAGCTTCCCCAACAGAATATGAAGAACCTAAAGTCACCTTAAGACCCTCCTGCTGTTTCTCGGGAAATTGATTATTATTATCATTAAAAATAATTAACGGGTCACTTATACCCTCGGGTACATCATATGAATATGTTCCGTCACCATTATTTGTCATCTCAACACCGGGCCACTCAGCATTTTCATCTGTATCATTGTTATATACATAGGCGTAAATCTTATCGCCCCAACCCTCCGGCTTTGTAAACTTAACAGCAGAGCCTGACTGACCGGAATCTGATTGTGCTGTAACAGAATTGCCTACCGTACTGCTATGCTCAGACTCGGCATTACCCGTTCCGCTCAATACAAACACCACTATAATTATTATCACTATAACAAGCACTGCAACAATAACTATGCCTAATACAGGCATTTTCTTATTTGCCGACTGCTGCTGTACCGGAGGATAATTATTGCGAGATGCAGGGTTAAAGGTAGCATTAGTATCAAACTGAGACCTTGTTGGCGGCTCATACTTTTTTCTCATACTCTCTATATCATCCAAATCATCGGAAACATTTTCCTCCGGCTTTGGTGATGTTGACCACTGATTACTTACCTGTGATTCAGACTGTTGTACAGAAGATTCGTTAGGATTGGTTTTCGACTGCCAATTTGTCACCTGCTCAGGCTGCTGCATTGGCGGCTGTGCAGGCTGTTCCTGTGACTCAGCAGGATTCGCTGTCCACTGTCTCTTTGTTCTCTGCTCAGGCTGCTGCATTGGCGGCTGTGCAGGCTGTTCCTGTGACTCAGCAGGAT
>CANRAN010000006.1 GCA_947628595.1 uncultured Clostridia bacterium
GATGTTGATATTCATTCCGTGTACACTCCTTGAAGATATATGGCTCTCAAAGCATTTGCAACTACCGAGAAAGTCAAATTGTATAGCCTCAATATATACAATTATAGCAGAAGCGTTACAGTTGGTCAATGGGTTTTGAAAAAATTTTTACAGAATTATCGCGTCACTTTACAGATCGTATATTATGGAATTGTTGGGTATAACAGTAAATTCTTTTTTCGTAATATAAAATCTTACATTAAAACGCTGAACCAACACTTTACTGCTGTGTGCATAGGATAAAATGTTGTCTTATATAAGCAAAACATATAACAACATGGGGCTGTCGCAGTAAGAAAAGCGGCAGCCAAAAAAATATGGAAAAAAATAACAGCCGGACTATGAAAAATCCGGCTGTTGGTGTAAAATAGAAGTGTGAACAAACACAACCATAGTAAACGACAAATAAAACAACCTATTTAAAAATCCGAAGGAAAGGTGTATAATAAGATAGGGTGAGGTAATATGAATAAACGCCATTTTATACATGAACCATCAGAATTATTAAAAATAGGAATGGAAATTGTAAAACAATCGAATGATGAAAAATATATCCGCAAGGTAACACTCGTTAATCTGATGCTTGAGAGAAAAATAACAGCAGAAGAAATCAGTGAACTATCGGGAATAGGCAGGAGAACGCTTTTAAGGCGGTATTCTCAGAAATGGATGTAACGGAATGTAAATGGCTCGCTCATAACGGGCAGAAACCCGATGAAATTAGATAAATGTATGTATCCGACGTTCCGATATTGATTGTAATGCCGGCGTTTAAATAAAAATACCCGACCGCATGGTAATCAAATTGATTACATTACGGTCGGGTAACTCAGTTGTTATGGGTATAGCTATGAGAGGTTACACTTCAGCAAAAATAATGTGCTGATTATCATATAGGCTAAGAAAAAGGATACAAGGCCTAAAATTACGGCAGGAAATACCGCAACTGCCGCAAAGCTTGTTGCAATGCCGATAAGACCTGTGAAAATCGAGCCGAATATACCGAATAACAATCCGCCAAGATAACAGCGTGTGCATTTAGCGGTCCTGCAGTTGTCCTCCGCCGTGAATGAGAAAATTAACAGCGTTAAGAGAAGTACAAGTCCCGTTATGAGAGCAACCCAGGCAATGAAGCCGACAGTTGTGATAAGAGAAAAGACAAAGAGCAGAACAGCGGCGGTTGTAAATAAAAGTCCGCCGATTATGCTTACAAGAATCATAATTCCGTTCATGCATGGGCTTTGTCTTTTTTCGGACATACCGCAGCCGCAGCCGTCATAATTACAAATCATATTGTTCACTCCATATAAAATATTTCACGACTATATGTGAATAATCGCAGGGTTAAGGGAAGATTATACATCAGTTGCTTTTGACTGCTGCGGCAGTCATGCTGCATACTGCAATTATACACAAACCTGTTATCTTCCCAACAATGACTGCCGTTTACTTCATTATATTCATGTAATATTAAATTGTTCTTGATATATAAAAAGTCAAATGTCATTTAGCCGACTGTTTACTTTTTGGAAAAACAGGTGTATAATTAAGGAAAAACATTATAGTTAGGAAAGATGCTGCTATGGTAGATAAATTAGGAAGAAATGATCCTTGTTGGTGCGGGAGCGGAAAGAAATATAAGAAATGCCATGAGGAATTTGACGAAAAAATCGCTTATATAAAAAGTCAGGGACATGAGGTTCCCAACCACAGCATTATAAAAACATCCGAACAGATAGAGAAAATCAGGGAAAGTGCAAAAATAAACGTTGCAGTACTTGATTATGTAGCCGAAAATATAAGAGTGGGCATGAGCACAGAGGAAATTGATATGCTCGTTTCCGAGAAAACAGCGGAGTTAGGAGGAATACCTGCACCGCTGAATTATCAGGGATATCCCAAGAGTGTATGCACGTCAATCAATGAGGTGGTTTGCCATGGTATTCCTTCTGATAATGTAATACTCAGGGACGGAGATATCATAAATGTAGATTGCAGTACGATATATAACGGATATTTTTCTGATTCGTCAAGAATGTTCTGCATGGGAAATGTAAGCGAAGACAAGAGAAAACTTGTTGACACAGTAAAGGAGTGTGTAGAGATAGGTCTTGAAAAGGTCAAGCCGTGGAGCTTCCTCGGCGATATGGGACAGGCTGTTAATGAGCACGCTATGAAAAACGGTTATAGTGTTGTTCGTGAAATAGGCGGACACGGAGTAGGAATTGAATTTCATGAGGACCCGTGGGTAAGCTATGTTTCAAAGGCTGGAGAGGAAATGCTTCTGGTTCCGGGTATGATATTTACAATAGAGCCAATGGTAAACATGGGTACTGCAAAGGTATTCTGTGATAAAAAGGACAACTGGACGATTTATACAGCGGACAGAAAGCCGTCTGCACAATGGGAAATTATGGTGCTTGTAACCGAGGACGGACATGAGGTTCTTGCATACTGATATATCAAATGTACGGAGGATATGCGGCTATGGATTTTATATGCTTACATGAGGATGATGAAAAGGCTGTTACGGAGATGTCGGTATTAGCGTCGTCAATCGTAAAGGAGCATTTTGACCCGATAATCGGCAGTGAACAGAACGATTATATGATAGAAAAATTTCAGTCTGCGGAGTCCATAAGGGGGCAACTGTCCGAGGGGTACAAATATTATTTTGTATGCCTTGATGATACAAAAATCGGTTTTCTTGCATACCGCATTGATGCAGACAGTATATATCTGAGCAAATTCTACCTTGATAAAGAATATAGAGGCAGGGGATTCTCACGGGATATGCTGGATTTTATCATAAATGCGGCAAGGGATAACAGCCTAAAGACGATAAGACTTAATGTGAATAAAAATAACGATGCGATATATGCATATGAAAAATTAGGCTTTAAAAGAGTTGGTACACAAAAAAAGGATATCGGCAACGGTTTTCTAATGGATGACTTTATTTATGTATATTCTGTTATTTAAGAAATGTTCTTTTTGTGATATACTGGATAGGAAATAAAATGTTTTTTATAGGGAGCCTTATATGCTTAATAAAAATGAAAAAATAGAACCAATCGGGAACGGAATGAGGATAATAGTATCTGATGAGCATAAGCTCTGGACAGATACAGTACTTCTTGCGGACTTTGCCGCACCGAAAAAAGGGGATATCGCCTGTGATCTCGGAAGCGGCTGCGGTCCGATACCACTTATATGGCTCAGAAATGATGCAACAATTCATGTGACCGCTGTTGAAATACAGGAAAAGGCCTGTTCAATGCTCGAAAGGAGCATAAGGCTTAATAATATTAAGGGGAAAATTGATGTTATAAACAGTGATTTACGTGAGCTTGACGGAAAGCTGAGGGCAGGGGCATATGACCTTGTTGTATGTAATCCTCCGTATAAGGCTCAGGGGACAGGAATGAAAAGTAAAAGCTCTGCCCGGCTTATAGCAAGACATGAGAGTATGTGTACTGTTGATGATATCGCCGCCGCTGCATCGAGTCTTCTTAATTTTTCGGGCAGACTTTGTATGTGTCAGCGTCCTGAAAGACTCGGTGATGTTATCTGTACAATGAGAAAATATAAAATAGAACCTAAAAGGCTTCGTTTTGTTCAGCAGCGACCGACTAAAGCACCTAAGCTTTTTCTTATCGAGGGAAAAAAGGGTGGTCGCCCCGGAGGACTTATCGTTGAGCCTGTATTATTTATTGAGGGGGAAAACGGGGCTTTTTCTCAGGAGATGATTGAAATTTATGGGGCATATAAGGAGGAATATATATGAGCGGAAAGCTTTATGTTGTAGGAACTCCGATAGGAAACTTATCCGACTTTTCGCCACGTGCGATAGAAACCTTGAAATCTGTTGATTTTATTGCCGCTGAGGATACAAGAGTAACGGTAAAGCTTATGAAAAGCTTTGATATACATACGCCGATGCTGAGCTATCATAAATTCAATACGATAGAGCGTGGCGATGAAATATGTCAACGTTTGCTTGATGGAGAGAGCTGTGCCATAGTGACAGATGCGGGAATGCCCTGTATATCAGATCCAGGCGAAGCTTTGGTTTCTAAATGTGCGGAATATGGTATCACAGTATGCGTTGTACCCGGACCTACCGCACTTGCAAGTGCCATTGCAATATCCGGACTGCCGACCGGAAGATTTACATTCGAGGGCTTTCTGAGCGTTAATAAGATCAGCAGAATGGAGCATTTAGATTCGCTGATAAATGAACAAAGAACAATGATTTTCTATGAAGCACCGCACAAGCTGCCCAATACGCTCAAGGATATGAGCAGAGTTTTCGGAAATCGGCGGCTTTCGATAGTGCGTGAGCTTACAAAGGTGCATGAGGAGGTTATAAGAACTACACTTTCAGAGGCGACCGAGAAATATGCAGACGGTAATGTCAGGGGAGAAATTGTTCTTATAATCGAGGGGGCAAGGCCGGAGGATAAGCCGGTGGAAACATTAGAGGAGGCAGTGGAACTTGCCGCCCGTTCTGTGGAAAACGGAATGTCGGTGTCGGCAGCCGCAAAGGAGGCGGCCGCACTGACAGGTTACAAAAAGAGCGAAATATATAAGGAATTAATTTCAAAAATTGAATGATTCCTTTAGCATATAAAACAGGAGGAATATAAATGGATATAATACTTGCTTCCGCATCACCGAGAAGAAAAAAACTTCTTTCAATGCTGTATAGTGATTATCGTGTAATACCCTCGGATATACGAGAACTTGTGCCGAGAGATCTTGAGGTGGAGAAATGCCCCGAATATCTTGCCCGCGAAAAGGCGGAATCTATATCCCAAGGCAGGGAAAAATCTCTTGTTATAGGCTGCGACACATCGGTTATCTGTGAGGGTAAAATGCTTAATAAGCCGAGAGATACCAACGATGCAAGAATTATGATGAATATGCTTTCAGGAACAGTTCATAAGGTTATAACGGGATGTTGTCTTTGCTATATGGGGGTGAGCTATACTTTCTCGGTAACGACAGATGTTGAATTTTATGAGCTTAGCGAGCAGGAAATAGAGGAATATATAGTGACGTCAGAACCGTATGATAAGGCAGGCGGATATGGCATACAGGGCAGGGGAGCTGTGTTTGTTAAGGCGATAAACGGAGATTATTATAATGTGGTAGGACTGCCTATCGCAAGGCTTAAAAGGGAAATATACAGTTTTCTGACAAGTGCTGAGATTACTCGACTTGTAAAGCCGGCTCAATAAATTTATGGAGATATTATGAAATGGTTAGAGCATTTTAAAACAATAAATCATCACAAATGGCTTGTTATGAAGCTATGCTTCAAGGTTGGTTTATATAAGCAGGGGTTTTTGCATGATTTATCAAAATATTCCCCGACAGAGTTTTTGGTGGGGGCGAAATATTATCAGGGTACAAGAAGCCCGAACACCGCCGAGCATGAGGCAACAGGTTTGAGTACGGCATGGCTCCACCACAAGGGCAGAAATAAGCATCATCTTGAATACTGGATAGACTACAGCCTTTCAGAGGATCATAATATGGAAGGTATGCAAATGCCCATAAAATATGTTGTGGAGATGTTTTGTGACAGGGTGGCAGCCTCGAAAAATTACAGGGGAGATAAATATACAGATTCTGATGCCTATGACTATTACATGAAATCAAGGTCGCATTATATAATTCATCCCGAAACAGACGAGCTTTTACATAGGCTTCTGCTTATGCTAAAAAATGAGGGAGAAGAAAAAACTCTGCTGTATATAAGAACGAATGTACTGAATAATAAGAGAACAGAGCCACGCCGCTGAAAAGTGACATGGCTCTGTTTTTAGGTTTCATCATCGCTTGTATCATGGCCGAGGTAACGGTCATAGTAATTATACTCATCAATTTTTTCATTGTCTGTCATGCCGTTTGAGGAAAAATTAAGATATTCTCCGCTTGTATCAAACTCATCCCTACGGTCTGCAAAATCACTGTTATGAGGCGGCATAATACCCTTCTTATGCTTATTATTATTTTTCATATTATCAACACCCCTTGTTTATAATATGCCCCGATAAATAAAAATTATAAGAATTTTCGTAGTGCTTATTCTTCAAAGCACCTAATATCCTCAAGTTTGTATGGTGTCTGCTGATATACATAATAATTAAGCCAGTTGGAATAGAGTATGGTGGCATAACTTCTCCAACTCAGGGTGGGGAGGGCGCGTGGGTCATTTCCGGGAAAATAATTATACGGAAGCTCAGGGTTAATTCCCTTATTTCTGTCACGGAAATATTCATTTGCAAGAGTATTCCGGTCATATTCAGCGTGGCCTGATATGAAGAACTGTCTGCCGTTTTTATTTGCTACAATCGCAACACCGGCAATATTTGAGGAAGCAAGTATCTCAAGCTCCTCATGCTTACGTATTTCAGAACGGTGGTTTCCCGTATAGCGTGAATGTGGAATAAGTATCTTATCGTCAAAGCCTCTCATAAGCGGATGAAAGCTGTTCATGATTCTGTGGACATATACACCGGAAAGCTTTTCGTCAAGTGTATATTTCGGTATTCCGTAGTGGTAATAGAGTCCTGCCTGAGCGCCCCAGCAGATGTGGAAAGTGCTGTAAACATTATGCTTGGACCATTCCATTATGCGGCAAAGCTCATCCCAATAATCCACTTCCTCAAACTCCATAAGCTCAACCGGTGCACCGGTTATAATCATGCCGTCGTAATAATTATCCTTGATCTGGTCGAAGGTTTTATAGAAGGTTGTAAGATGGTCAAGCGGTGCATTTTTTGATACATGGGTTACAGTACGCAGAAGCTCAATATCAACCTGTAAAGGGGTATTACCGAGAAGTCGCAGGAGCTGAGTTTCCGTTTCTATTTTTGTAGGCATAAGGTTAAGTATTATAATTTTAAGTGGTCGTATATCCTGTGTCATAGCACGTTCATGTGTCATAACAAAAATATTCTCCGTTTCAAGCTGCTTATATGCAGGCAAGTTACTATTTTCTATTTTTATCGGCATATTACATTACACTTCTTTCGTTACTGATAGGTTGTAATTAAAAATTATACCACATATCAGTTGAAAATTCAACTTTCAGATCTTATTTCTTTTTATAGTCCTGACGTTCGGAAAGAGCAATTAACCCAACGATTTTACGGTTATTTCTTCTCCAATAAATATTGCCTTTGAATTACTTCCGTGTCCTATTTCATAGGTTTTGGCTACGGGAAGAGTGTGTTTGGTTATATCAAGAACTATTTCCTCGACAGTGGGTACTATGCGGTTTTGTTCCATACTTGTAAATGTGCCGAGAATTATACCGCTGATTTTATCAAAGGCACCAAGCTGTATGAGCTGGGCAAGATATGTACGTATTTTAGCTTCATCTCCGCCGAGTGCTTCCATAAGGAGTATTTTTCCCGAAAGGTCGGGGAAATATTTAGTACCGGCAAGCTTAAGAAAGCAACGTATGTTACCGCCGACAACGATACCTTTCATATAATCTCCGTTTAACATATTATATTTTACATCAAAAAGATTATTATTATTTCCATTAAAATAGTCGTACACTCGCTTTTGTTGTATATTGTCATATGCACCGATTATATTTCTTATCTGATATAATACACCTGCTTTGCCTGTCTGCGAATATATGGCATTGATTATAGCTGTAAGGTCACTGTAACCCCAGAAAATTGATTTGGATTTTTGTATGATATCGTAATCAAGGTAGGGGAGTAGCTCATTACAAATATCTCCGCCGGATATGTCAAAAATATCCGAGACTTCGCAGCTGAAAAGCTTCGTAAGAACTGCCGCCCTTTTTTCGGCAGATGCGGAGGAAATTGTATTATCACGGGAATAGATATAATCTTCCACTCTTACATCCAAAAATATTTTTTTAAGTCTGCTTTCCAAAATAATAATATTTTGCTTTTCCGTTTTTTCTATTCCGTTTGAACAGCATACAATGGCACAGTCTGAATTTGATGTCACGAAAATCACCCCCAAAAAGGTATTTACAAAAATAATATACCATATAAGGCGGAATATATCAATGGTAATGTAACAAGCATAAATTACCACCTGAAGAAGTTGGCAATGCTTTCAAATATTTCTACTATTTTAAATTTAACAACATATTTATCGCTTTCGGTTACTATTTCTGTTTCTCCGTCATTTAGGGCAGAGCCTATATCGTCCTGTGCAGAGGGCACACATACTGCGGGATAGAGTACGCACCACCAGTTATGTCCTTTGCCTTCGCCGATAACAATTCGTAAAGCATCGTATTCTCCGGCGGGCAGAGTGAAATCATCATAGACCCTTGTATCAAAGCTCATATTTGTTACATATGCATTAACAGTATAATCGTAGCCATATTTTTTTACAACCTCACGTGCCTTAGACCTAATTGAATTAATATTATTTTTTGCAGCTTCCATAGATTCTTCCTTTGTTTTACAGTTCGCAAAAAGCTCCTCGGTATAGGTAGTAATTTCATCTCTTACTTTAAGCTTAAGGTCCTGATCCTCTTCACTGTCGGAATTTGCTATAATATGGAGTCTGAATACCTTACTTTCAATATCCTCACAGGCACCGCTGAAGCCTGTCATTGAAAAAATACAGGATATAATAACTGCACAGCAGAACGCTTTAAAAAGGATTTTCATAATATTTTCCCTCCGTTTAATTGTAAGGGAATTATTGACAGGAAAATTTTGGATTATACAAAGCATTTGCAGGATTATAACTTTATGTATTTTATATATAGCATTCGGGCATACTTTAAGTATATGTTGAGGAGGTATGAAATGGAGATTATAAAGGTAATACTGACATCATTGTTGTCGGTTGCTTCATTATTTATTATTGCAAAGCTGATAGGACATAAACAAATATCCCAGCTTGATTTTTTTGATTATATTACGGGGATAACAATAGGTTCAGTTGCAGCTGAGCTTGCCACAGAGCTTGAAAAACCATGGAAGCCGCTTATAGCTATGGTAATATACGGATTATGCTCGGTAGTTCTTAGCTTTATTGCAAGTAAATTTCAGAGGAGCAGAAAATATATAAACGGAACACCCACTATTATAATGGATAACGGAAAGCTTTATCGGGAGAATATGAAAAAATCCAAGATTGAGCTTAGTGAATTTATGCTTATGTGCAGGCAGGCGGGATATTTTAATATAAATGATATTCAGACAGCCGTATTTGAACACAACGGAAAGCTGTCTATTCTTCCTGTAAGTGATAAGCGTCCTCTTAATCCTAATGACATGGATATAAAGGTCAAGCCGGAATATATACAGACTGAAATAATTATGGATGGAAACATTCTTGATGAAAACCTGAAAAGGAGGGGACTCGATATCACATGGCTGAATAAACAGCTTGAAAAGCAGGGATACCATAAAGCAAGCGAGATTTTTCTCGGTGTATGCGATAGTGATAATACACTATATCTTTTTGAGGATAAAAAATAGGGGATAAAATTTAAAAGAATGTTTTATTAATAGTGTATAAATATATCAATATATATCAATATAATTTTGCAAAACTATTTACAAATAGTATAAAATATGATACAATAACGATTATATACACTGTTGAAACGGAGATGGGACGAATGCAGAACGAGTATTTGCTACAAAATGAAAACTTTTTTAATATTACAGATGAGTTGAGGGAATTAAGTTCTCTCTGTGAAAAAAACGGAGCTATTGATAAACAGCTGTATTCAAAATATGATGTAAAGCGTGGTTTGAGGGATATCAACGGCAAGGGCGTTCTTGCAGGTCTTACCGAAATCTCTGAAATATGTTCATCCGTTACAATAGACGGAGAAACCAAACCCTGTGACGGTAAGCTGTATTACAGAGGAATTGATGTAGAGGATATAGTAAAGGGCTTTATTAGTGATAATCGTTTTGGATTTGAGGAAGTAGTGTACCTTTTGCTTTTCGGTGAGCTGCCTGATAAAAAGCAGCTTAAAAGGATCAAGGAGCTTCTTTCAACATATCGTGATCTTCCCCAGTCCTTTCCGAGGGATATAATATTAAAAGCACCGAGTATGGATATGATGAATGGTCTTGCGAGATGTGTCCTGACACTATATTCCTATGACCCTAATCCCGACGATATATCAATTCCGAATGTACTCCGTCAATGTCTTCAGCTTATCGCACTTTTCCCTGTGCTTTCGGTATATTGTTACAGGGCATACAGTCATTATTATCTCAGGGACAGCCTGTTTATTCATGCTCCGAATCCCGAGCTTTCCACGGCTGAGAATATTTTGTATATGCTCAGGGATGATTCTAAATATACTGCTCTTGAGGCAAAGCTGCTCGATATGTCGCTTGTACTTCATGCTGAGCATGGCGGCGGAAATAATTCAAGCTTTACTACTCATGTTGTAACTTCATCGGGTACAGATACATATTCGGCTATCGCTGCTGCCTTGGGTTCACTGAAGGGACCGAAGCACGGCGGTGCAAATATTAAGGTTGTAAAGATGTTTGATGATATGCAGCAGAATATTTCGGACTATAATGATGAGGAAGAGGTAAAAGCATATCTTAAGAAGATATTGCACGGCGAGGCCTTTGATAATGCCGGTCTTATATACGGTATGGGTCATGCGGTATATTCCATATCCGATCCGAGAGCAAGGGTGTTTAAGAAATTTGTTGAAAAGCTTTCCGAGGAAAAGGGAAGGACAAAGGAATTTCGTTTGTACTCACTTGTGGAAAAGCTTGCACCCCAAGTTATAGCTGAGGAGAGGAAAATATACAAGGGTGTCAGTGCAAATGTTGACTTTTACAGCGGTTTTGTGTACAGTATGCTTGATTTGCCGACTCAGCTTTATACGCCTATTTTTGCGATTGCGAGAATTGCCGGTTGGTCTGCTCATAGAATTGAGGAGCTTGTAAATCCGAGCAAGATTATCCGCCCCGCATATATGAATGTACACGGACGTATGCCGTATAAACCGCTGAGTGAGCGTTGATCTGATAATTGATTTTCAGGAATAACAAAAGACCCGATTACAGGACAGTCACTAAGACTTATTCTCTAATCGGGTCATAATTTATAAGGCTGATCGTTAATTGGTTTGCAAAAGCTCTGATTGTTGCTTTTCACTCTCAAACTTGTTTTCCTTGTTTGAGATAAATTTCTGTATTGATATTGAATTCAGATCCTGCGGATTATCCGCTGTGTTTCCATATGAGTATATCTTCACAAGACTCGGACTCTCATCCTTGTATATAATCCCATAAAGTGTTGTTGTGTCATTTATAGATTCGTTTGTTTCGCTGTCAAATTTTGATTTTTCATCAACGCTGTAAAGCAGGTTGTACAGCACAGACATATCCGCTGTTGAAATAAACGCTTCACCTTCAAGCGTATCAAATGACTTATTAACTTCAGCGAGTACCTGTTCATGTGTCATTTCACCTTTTTCGGAAAAATTAAAATCGTATCTGTATCCGTTTTTATCAATGATATACCCGGATTCTCTTCTTACCATGTTATATTTGTCGGTGATGCTTATAAATACCATATCCTGCTTTATATCATTGTTTGCACTGCTTGCACTTAAACTCGATTCGTTCTTTTGCTTATTTTCTACCTGATTTTTTATATCATTCTTCACCGACATAAGCGTACCGCCTATAACCAGTGCAGCGACAATAAACCCAATGATAATAAAGATAAGCTGTTTCATTTTATTCATAAATCCCAACTCCATTCCGCATATGTAAGGGTGCCTGTCAGCAGAAATATGCTCCCATATCCGATTATATATTATCAGAAATTTTTTTCTATGTCAATGTGCTGATATATATTGAAAATTTACTATATAATATATACTTATTTACCAAACGAGAAAAAAGGACGTTTCTTATATGGCTCGGAGAACACCTCGATAACTTTGTAGCCGGATGAATCAAGAATTTCCCTAATTTCTTCCTCAGTATATGCTGTTTTGGAAATTATCTCGGTTTGCCCCTTTTTGTGCGAGGAGCTTACCTTTTTTATATCCGAGAGTTTTTCTCTTATCGCATTATTGACATGGCTTTCGCACATATTACACATCATTCCGTCTATTTTTATTATAGTTCTAAACATAAAAATCACTCTTTTCTGTACTTTTTAAGGTATGCTTTCTTATCTCCAATATTTGCTGTCAAGGGTTCTGAATTGTATGGATTCAAAAATATGCTCTTTCTTTATAACCTCACAATTATCCATATCGGCAATCGTTCTTGCAACCTTGAGTATTCTGTCATATGCTCTTCCGGAAAGCCCCATTCTTTCAAAGGAATGCTCAAGTATGCTTCTGGCATTGTCGTCCATGGGGCATACCTCGTTGAGCAGCCCCGGGGTTATTCTTGCATTACAGGTTATACCCGTGCCCTTGAAACGTTCTGTCTGTATTTTTCTTACTCTGTCAACACGTTTTTTTATTTCTGCGGAGGATTCGGATTTTTCCGCCGAGGATATTTCTCCGAACTCTACGGGAGGTACCTCAACGTGTATATCAAGCCTGTCAAGTAGGGGACCCGACACCCTCGAAAGATACTGAGACACAGCCTTTTGTGTGCAGGTACATTTTTTTGTAGGGTGACCGTAATATCCGCACGGACACGGATTCATTGCTGCAATCAGCATAATCGAGCAGGGATATGTCAGAGTAGCATTCACACGTGATATTGTTACAGTTCCGTCCTCGATCGGCTGACGAAGAATTTCCATGGTATTTCTGTTAAATTCCGGAAGCTCGTCAAGAAACAATACTCCGTTGTGTGCGAGGGATATTTCACCGGGATGAGGCACAGAGCCTCCGCCGGTAAGCCCTGCTGCGGAAACGGTATGATGCGGACTCCTGAAAGGGCGTTCTGTTATAAGTGATGTATCATGTGGTATAATCCCGGCTATTGAATGGATTTTTGAGGTCTCGATCATTTCGTCAAAAGTCATTCTCGGAAGTATGGAGGGCATTCTTTTGGCAAGCATGGATTTTCCTGTTCCGGGGCTTCCTATGAGTAGGACATTGTGTCCGCCGCAGGCAGCGATTTCAAGTGCCCTTTTAGCCTCAAACTGCCCCTTGACATCGGAAAAATCAAGTCCGCTTACAACAGCCCCCGCACTTATATTTTGTAATGGAACGGATGGGGATATTATTTTTTTGCCTCTGAGATGTAGCACAAGCTGTCCTATATTGTCAATGGGTATTATTTCAATTCCTTTGACAACAGCACCTTCCCTTGCATTCGCAGACGGAACATAGAAAGTTTTACAGCCCTGATTTTTAGCCTCAATAGCCATGGGAAGAACTCCGTCAACCGAGCGTACCTCTCCGCTGAGAGAAAGCTCACCTATAAATGCTGAACCGTGGGTATCGAAGCTGACTGTACCTGTTGCAAGAAGCAGCGAAACCAATATAGGTAAATCATATATTGAGCCTATCTTTTTTATATCTGCCGGAGCAAGGTTTATAATGATTTTACTTTTCGGAAATACAAACCCAGAATTACATATAGCTGCACGAACCCGATCCCTCGCTTCCTTGATTGATGCATCGGGAAGACCGACTATATCGAACGAAGGAATACCCTTTGAAATATCGGTTTCAACACTAACGGGGAAAGCATCCATTCCAAAAAGTCCCATACTTCTTACATTCACAACCATTTTGTACACCCTGCAATCTTCATCATTAATAAAATTTAGTAAAGCTTCATTTATCTTTACAGATTAATTATATAACACGTTTTATACAGCCGCAATGATTAAATTTTATTTATTTTGATATTGGTAAATTTCGACAAATTACTATATGTTTTTTCTGTATAATTTACCTTGTGAAGTATGCGGAATAAAGAGCAAATAAATCATAACCTATAAAATCTGTAATAATGTACAAAATTTCCTTTATTTTTCTGTGATTATGCTAAAAGTTTGTTTGTATTTTACCGTATTTATAAAAATTCGTTGACTTATTAAAAAAAATAGTGTATTATTAATAGGTACGGATGATTAAGAGGTGTGTAAATGCAGGAAGTTGACTTTCAGGGTGATTATGAGCAGCTCTGCGATGAAGAACTTGTCGAACTGTATAACTGTGGGGTTCAGGATGCATTCGGAGAACTGTCTGTCCGATATATTCTTGTGATAAGGAACAGATCCGCCGGTTTGTATAACATGGGTGTGGAGGCAGAAGACCTTTTTCAGGAGGGACTTATTGCCCTGCACACTGCTGCAAGAACGTATAGGGACGGGGAGGGCGTTTCGTTTTCCGCATATGCCTCAAGATGTATAAGGAATCGTCTGATCTCTGCGGTCAGAAAGGTAAACAGTGATAAAAACAGAATAAATAATAATACGGTTTCGCTCGATTACCGTGATGATGGTCAGTGTGACCCGCAGAGTGAGCCGGAAAGGCTGCTGATGGCGGACGAGGGTATAAAGGAGCTTATGGAGCTTGCACATGATAATCTCTCGGATATGGAGATGAGGGTGTTGGCATTGTATATTGACGGAAAAAGCTATGAAGAAATTTCCGGGAAGCTTGGTATTCCGATAAAGTCATGTGATAATGCCATGCAGAGAGTCAGGAGGAAACTTAAAGGACTGTACAGGCAGTCAGAGTAAATATGCCCATGTAGCTTATAGAGAGCGTTGACTTAATTCAAAGGTGGCGGTGCAATTCCGTCCGTAGGGCGAAAATCTTTTAATACCAAAGCGAGGTAAAACAAATGTACGAGGATAAGACATTAGTTTGTAAGGAATGCGGCAATGAGTTTGTATTTACTGCCGGAGAACAGGAGTTCTATGCTTCAAAGGGTTTTGAAAACGAACCTCAGAGATGCAAGAGCTGCCGTGATGCAAGAAAGAACAGTGCAAGAAGTAACCGTGAGATGTACACGGGGGTATGTGCAGCCTGTGGCAAGGAAGCAGTAGTTCCTTTCAAGCCGCGTGATGATCGCCCTATATATTGCAGTGAGTGTTTCGCAAAGATGAGGGAAGAGCAGGAATAATCCTTTTCTCAGAGTTCAGAATTATTCGGTCGTATCGTTTCGGTATGACCGTTTTCTGTTTAACAAACATAGGAGGGAAAATATTATGGCTAAAATTGTACAGACAGCGGGGAGAAACGCACTCGGGGAGTTCGCTCCCGACTTTGCACATTATAATGATGACATCCTGTTCGGTGAGAACTGGAATAATGAGGATATCAACTTAAAAACACGCTGCATAATAACAGTAGTGGCACTGATGTCCTCAGGAATTACGGATTCTTCATTGACCTATCATTTGGAAAATGCAAAGTCACACGGCGTTACAAGAGCGGAGATTGTAGCGATTATTACCCATGTCGGATTTTATGTCGGATGGCCGAAGGCATGGGCAGTATTTAATATTGCAAAGAATGTATGGGCGGAAGAAACTCAGGCAAAAGATGCAAGGGCCGCTCATGCCGCTCAGATGGTCTTTCCGATTGGTGAACCGAATGACGGCTTTGCACAATATTTTACAGGTAAAAGCTATCTTGCACCTGTGTCAAGGGAACAGGTGGGTATTTTTAACGTAACCTTTGAGCCGGGGTGCCGTAACAACTGGCATATACATAAGGCTGATAATTGCGGCGGGCAAATTCTTGTCTGTGTTGCAGGATGCGGCTGGTATCAGGAGTGGGGAAAGGATGCCGTGAAAATGAAACCGGGGGATTGTATCAATATCCCTACGGGTGTCAAGCATTGGCATGGTGCTGCAAAGGATAGCTGGTTCAGTCACCTTGCAATCGAGGTGCCGGGAGTGAATACATCCAATGAGTGGCTGGAGCCGGTCGATGACGGCCAATACGATGTATTGGCATAAAAGGTGAGCAGAGAGAGAAGAGGCTGTTGCATTATGTGTCTTAGAACCTAATGCAGCAGCCAACTTTGTGCATAATTATTTATTGAATTACCTACTCATGCGAAACATTCTTTTTTCTTTTTGTAAATATAAAGAATTTGCTGAAAATATAATTGACAATAATAACGATGATCTGAATAAAAAGTTTTACACAGTATTCATGCAGGGTAGTGCCGAGGTTCGGGTGAGAAATGAGTATAATATCAGTCCATACCCGGAACAGGGCAAGCTCAACAAGCAGAGAAAATATTCTTGCACCGTAAAAAGATGCTACCTCACGAAAAAGCTCCTTTTTATTTCTTGAGTGGGAGCGGAATACCCATTTTTTATTGGTAATGTATGCAAACAACACCGCACATATCCATGCTGCTACATTTGTCGGCAGAAGTGCTGTACCAAAATATCTCAGTGTGGCAAATACAACAAAGTTTACAAGAGTAGTCAGTCCTCCGAAAATCAGGTACATTATGACCTCACTATATTTTCGGAAAAGATCTCTTATCTTATTCATCCGATGTTTCCTCCGTTACCTCCTCTGCCGACTCCTCATCATAGTTTTCGCTGTCACCAGTGGCAGCCAGATCCGGCAGATTTTCATCCAAAGCAATTCTGTCAATCTGCTCTAATACCTTTTCCGCATATTCTCCGTCAGTTGTGCCCTCAAGATTATCATTGAGCGTCACAGCATATCTGCTTTTATCGTTTCTATAAATAATAAGAGTATCTGTTACCCCACTATCACCCTCATAGGTGAATCTGAAGGAGGCAACCTCCTCATATCCGTCAAGATTTTTTAGGTTCATTTCCTTTCTCGTAATATCAGAAAGGTTATTGATGAAAGTAGCAAGGTTGGAATAATCAATTTTCTTGCCATCGTGGATGACGTTTGTCGTTAAAACTTCTTCAAAAAAATTGTTTATCTCTGTTTTGTGTTCAAGCTCAAAACTTGTATCTGTTCCTTTGTAGCTTATATCAAGTGATGATACCTTATTCATATCCGGCATAATATAAGTCATAGCCAGAAAATCCGTGTATTGTACATCATACCACGAATCGATATCCTCAACTGCTGCCTTGCATATTATTTTACCTCGTTCTGCCATAATATAGCAATTTCCTTCTTCATCCTGCTCTGAGGCAAGAATACATACCGAAGAGTTATCGGCTGCCTTGGATGTAATCTTCATATAAGGCTTATCAAGACCGTATTTCTTTATATCCTCATCACTGATTTGTGCCGCAACTATCTCATCACCGGTAAGTCCATACACAGACTCTCCGACATCCTGAACCGTGTACAATGCACATATTTCACGGGTAGGTGACTGCATGGCATATTGTGAGGTAGTCATTGCATCCGAGCCTACACAGATTTCTATGGGTTTCGTATAGCCTGTGCCGGATATTGAAAGGCTTACTATGCTGTTTTCATCGGTGTCATTTATTTCATCATTAAATTCCTCGGATATTGTATTATCAAACATCTGAAGTTTATTGATGAGAAACATATTTATAGATTCAAGCGGCATGAGATAGACATTTTTGCTCCCGCTCCACCTTACATAAACGCTTTGATCGTCAGGTGCAGTATTTCCGATGTAAAGTGTTTCCTCAGAATCATCGCTGAATACGGTTGTGACAGTAGAAACAGGATTATCAAGACCGTATTCGGCATATTTATTCCCCGATTTATCAACAAGCATGGAAGCCGCAGCATAAGAGCATTGATAGGCAAGCTGATCTGTCATATCCTTAGACAAATCCATATCGTCATAGCCCTGCATGGTGTAGATCATACTGATAGTTACTTCTTCATTATATTTATCAACACGTTTATTTGAGGATTCGGTGGAGGATTCTGTTTTACTCTCGGAGTCAGAATCTGAGGATTTCTCAAACCGGGAAACAAGTCCGACATTACTTGCCTGTTCAACGAAATTATAGCCGATAAGTACATATTCACCGCCGCTGTTTTTAATTGTTATTTCCTCAGGATCAAGCTTAGTTTTGTCATACAGAAGTATATCTGAACGGGTTGTGTCCTTATCGCCGGCTTCATTACTCTCAGGTATATTCAGAACAATAATAAGGGAGATTCCGAGTACAAGAACGATTGCGGCAGAAAAAATTATGAATCGTATATTTTTCTTCATTGCCGACCTCCATTATTTTTTCCGGCGTATGATAAATACACATAAGCCTGCCCCGAGAATAAGAACAGGAATTACGGCATATATAATAACGCCTGTTAGTGTTGTTGCCTGAGTGCTTACAGTGGAAAGATCGTATTCGGTAATGATCTTATCATCAAGGTAAACAGTATTATCTTCACGATGGTTTATTTCGTTCATAATATTAAAAAGATATTTTCTGTTTGTGAATCCGGTTTGTGTCAGCTGATCATTAAGCATCTGAGTAGAACCGACAAATATAAGCCTTGATACACCATCTTCATTGCCTGTGATACCCTGAGCCACTACCGTTACATTTCCTATGGCATAGTCCTCCCATACCCAATCTTCGCCGGCGGAATACGGACATATTCCTGATTGGCTTGAATATTGCACAAGGGCTTCGGTATTATCTCCGGATATGCTTACAGCTCTTGACATTGATACAAGCACGGGAAGATCATCGTCTGTATAATTTGATATATACTGTTCCGAGTCAAATACGGCAGCTATATTTCTATATGCATCATTTTGTGACATCATTCTTGACGTATCTGTTTCAAATGCAAGACCGTCCTCAAGTATCATTCCGTACTCTTTAAGAAGTGCCGTTATCCTCGGACACTCTACCTCATATCTGTAAGCGGCAAATATAAGACTCTTATCATATTTTCCGTTATTTTGGAGGAAAGTTTTAAGCTTTTTTATAGCCTTTTCGCTGTAATCCTCTGTCGGAGCCCATGCAATAACCGTGTTGACATCTGCGGGTATCTCTTCGGACTCAATGCTGATTGGTGTAAGAACATAGTTATTTGAGGCAAGAACGGTTTCAAGTGTGGAATAGCTGTCCCCACTTTTATCTGTGAGTATTGCAACCTTTGTTTCAACATCACTCGTTACCTTTACAATAGCACTATCCAGTGCAGCCTCTGCCTTTGAGGATGTTATATACTGATATTCCCCATATACATCAAAATTAAACATATCCTCGACTTTGAGCAAATTATATTTTTCACCGCATTTCACAATAACATCCGTTACCGTAAGCTCCTCATCCTGATATTCATTTTCAATGTTCGGATTTTTGAGAAGGTCGGTATATTCAACAGTGAGCAGACCATTGGAATTTTTCTTGAGTTGGTCTGCAATACTCGTAGCCTGTTTACAGTATGTATCATAAGCCTCATAGCTCGTCTTATCCGTAAGAAAGGTTATTGAAACTTTTTTCTTTAGGGATTGTGCTATTTTCAGTGAAGCCTCGGAAATATTGAAAGAACCATTACTTGTGATATCGGCGGTCAGCACTGCAAATCTATCGGTAAGGACAGAGGAAATTACATTCAGAAGTACAGCCGCAATTATAACAAGGCAGATACTCACAATAGATATTATTCTCCTTTTTGATTTTCTTGTCATACCGGATTTTTTCGCTGACTTATTACTTTTTTTGGTATCAGACTTTTTTTCTGTTTCTTCATTTATATTTATATCAGACATCTCAATCCCTCCCTATGCCCATCTTTTTCTTTCGATAACTCTATCGGTAAAGAAGAGGAAAATAAAGGTTATCGAAAGAAAATATACAATATCTGCAAGAGAAAACAGACCCAAAGCGAATTGTCCGTATCGTGTCTGGAAGGAAAGTGAGCTGATGAAATTTTTGATAAAATCAATGGGAATGGTAGAGGCAATGGTATCAAAAAGGCTTATCAGGGCATTTATTGCGAATGAGGCTATGGCGGCGACTATGACGCTTTCTGTCAGAGAGGATATGAATATTCCTATTGCACAGAAGGCTGAGCCAAGCAAGGCCATTCCCAACACATTTCCTATAATAACGCTCCAGTCGGGGGTAGTCATAAAGGAAAGCGCAATTCCCTCGATTATGTAGGAGAAAAGGCAGAAAACAAACATTACGAGTGCCGAAAGGAATTTTGAAAAAACTATTCCGGGAATACTGACAGGTGCGGTAAGGAGGGCCTGTTCGGTTTTTTGCTTTTTATCCTCGGCAAAAAGACGCATTGTAATAAGTGGTATCACAAAGAGAACTATAAAGAACATACTTTGAAATACTGTTGACATATTTGAGGTTCCTACATAAAGGCACTGTACCCAGAAGAATATACCGCTGAAAAACATAAAAACTGCAAGGACGGCATATCCCACCGGTGAAGTAAAATAGGAGCAAAGCTCTCTTTTAAATATCGCTGACATTATCTTTTACCCCCTCTGTTTTTCCGGAAATTATATCAAGGTACGTATCTTCAAGTGATACGGAAACAGGTTTCATTGAAAGAATATTATAATCGGTTTTGGCAAATGCTCTGAAAACAAGCCGACGAACATCCCTGCCGCTTTCAATGACATATTCATAGCAGCCTTTTTCGCATTCTCCGTGTTCGATTACCTTTGTTATTCCGTCAATTCTTTCAAGCATAGAATATACCTGCTGAGGTCTTCCCTCAATTACGAGCTCCATACGAGCGGTGGATTTTCCGGTAGCGGTAAGCTCGTCGGTAAGACCGCTTGTAATAATTTTTCCCTTATTTATAATTATTATCTTATCGCATACAGCCTGTATCTCGGAAAGCAGATGTGAAGAAAGAATTACTGTGCGCTTTTTACCGATATCCCGTATAAGCTTCCTTATTTCTATTATCTGTTGGGGGTCAAGACCGACCGTAGGCTCATCGAGAATGAGTACAGGCGGTTCCCCCAGAAGTGCCTGTGCAAGACCGACACGCTGACGGTAGCCTTTTGACAGATGTTTTATTATTCTGCCGCTCACACCTGTGATTTTCACCATATTGCATATTTTCGCAATATGCTCTTTCATCGGGAGCCTCACCTTTTTGAGCTTAAACATAAACTCAAGATAGCCCTGCACCGTCATGTCATTATAAAGCGGAGGAATTTCCGGAAGGTAGCCTATCTTTCTTTTGACCGCTGTCGGATCTTCAAGAATATCTGTACCGTCAATTTCAACCGTTCCGCTGTCTGCTGAAAGATATCCGGTAATGATATTCATTGTTGTGGATTTACCTGCCCCGTTAGGACCGAGAAAGCCCAGAATATCGCCATCATTGAGAGAAAAGCTGATATTGTCAAGAGCCTTAGTACCGACATAGGTTTTCGTCAAGTTTTTGACTTTGATCATATCTACACCTGCTTACTTTATTTAATTTAATCCCATTAATAACTACTCAGTTGCAAAATCAGATATCTATTTCCAATATAACAGGACAATGGTCACTTCCGTATATATCAGAAAGTATATCCGCATCGGTTATTTTATCCTTAATTCTTTCTGAAACAATAAAATAATCAATACGCCACCCTGCATTATTCTTTCTCGCATTGAACCGGTACGACCACCAGCTGTACCTGCCCTCGGCGTCGGGGTGGATGTAACGGAAAGTATCAACAAATCCGCTGTCGAGGAGTTCACCTATTTTACTCCTTTCCTGATCCGAAAAGCCTGCATTGCCCCTATTAGTCTTTGGATTCTTAAGATCTATCTCATTATGTGCAACATTAAGGTCACCGCAATATATGACAGGCTTTTCCTTGTCAAGCCTCATCAGATATTCCCTCAGATCGGTTTCCCATTCCATTCGGTAATCAATTCTGAGCAGACCGTCCTTTGCATTGGGAGTATAGACATTTACAAGGTAAAAGCTTTCCATGTCAAGTGTTATCATCCTGCCCTCGTGGGAATGTGCCTCTATATTCATACCGTTGTATGTGACGCTTTCGGGGGTGTGAGGAGTAAATATTGCTGTTCCCGAATAACCTTTTTTTTCGGCACTGTTAAAATATTTGTTATAGCCTTCAAGCGGAATTTCCGCTTGTCCCTCCTGCATTTTGGTTTCCTGAAGACAAATAAAATCAGGACTGAGTTCGTTTAC